>WTAW01000034.1 GCA_013139435.1 Candidatus Aminicenantota bacterium
AGAGAGCCAATTGGGTGAGGAGCCATCAATAGGGCTCTGCTGGATTAAGTGTAATTGAAGAGTCCCTTTTTACAAAGTAATAATAGGAAAAAAACATTTGTGTGTCAACAGCAGGACTTTGAGTCCATTCGTCCTCGTTTTTATTACTTTTTATCAAATTTAACCCAGACTTTAAAAAAGCCAATCTTTTCATACTCAAAGTAATGCAAAGTATGATAGAATAATTCTGATTTTCCTTGGCCAGCTGGAGAGAGCAAATTAAGAGTATGATGAAATGCGAAATTGTAGCTTAGCTAATCGATTGCTGTTGTCCGAATCCTTCGACGCCGCACAGGCTACAACCTTCAATAATGGTTATCACAAATAAAGGAGGTGTAGCCCTTCTTCTATACTCATGTCAAGTATCACCAAGCAACTTTGGGACAAAGCCTAATATTTAAATATAAAAAGGAATACATTGTCGATTCCATTCTTAGCTTTAGAGAGGCCGTGATGTGGGAAGAAGCTCTAGATGATATTGGATTATCTTCTAAGTCAAGGACCCCTACTTTTAAACTTCCATTTTTTAGAGAAAGGATAGACCTCTTTATTGTTTTTCTCATCGTAATAAGCAGTGTTTTTATACTAATTATTTCTGTTTATTTCCGCATTTTCTACCAATGGGCTGAATTTTTGCGCAGCAATACATTTATTAGAATTTCAACATATCCATTGCTAATCTCCGGTGTAATCGTACTGGGCGGTATAGTTTTCCGGACAATAATTTGGTTTCTTTACAAGCCCCAAACAATAGAACCAGAAGAAAAAGTGAGTTGGCCCTTTGTTTCTGTGATAATGCCTGCTTTAAATGAGGAAGAATTAATCGGGAAATCTATCGACTCTATTTTTGCCAGCAACTATCCTAGAAATAGACTTGAAGTTATCTGTATCAATGACGGTTCAACCGATAGTACCTTTCTCCACATGAGGAACGCCAAGCAAAAATATGGGCAGAATCTTAAGGTTATCAATTTCAAAGAAAATGTAGGGAAGAGAAAAGCGCTTTATGTCGGTTTTAAAAAATCAAAAGGAGAGATTATAGTTACCGTTGATTCCGATAGCAAAATCGGGCGTAGCGCCATCAGAAATCTTGTCATTCCTTTAATTAAAGATAAAAGTACGGGAGCTGTTGCCGGGAGAGTGGCTGTTTTGAATCAAAAAGAAAATTTTCTCACGAGAATGCTTTCTATCCGCTATTCTATCTCCTTTGATTTCGGCCGTGCTTACCAAAGTGTCTATGGAGCTGTTTTTTGCTGCCCTGGAGCCCTCACTGCTTACAGGAAATCTCTATTACAGAGATTTATCCATGAATGGGTTAACCAGAAGTTCTTGAATACTCCCTGCACCTATGGGGAAGATAGAGCCCTGACAACTCAAATCCTTAAGGCTGGATACATGACAAGATACCAGTCGAACGCTGTAGTTTATACAAAAGTACCCTTTAAGTTTATCCAGATGAATAAGATGTATCTTCGCTGGACGCGGAGTTATATTCGAGAATCAATTCTTTTTGCCCGTTTTATGTTTTTTCGATACAGAACAGAACACCGTATTTTACCAATATTAGACTTTTTCTTTTTAAATTTTCTCCCTCCTCTCCATATTTTTTCATTAAGTATTGTCACTTATTCTTTTCTTGTCAATCCTCTCCTTATTCTCCGTCATCTTGCCTTTTTGATAATTTTTTCCTTTTTTCTTTCTCTCTATTATCTCCGCACCAACAAAAGCCCGGTTTTTCTCTATGGGATTCCTTATGGTATTATTGCTGCCCTTTGCCTGTGGTGGATTGTTCCTGTAGCAGCCCTTTCTATGAAAAATCAATCCTGGCTGACCCGTTAGGAAAAGGAGGGTTTTTGGGACGAGAGCAAAAAATTATTACTTTTTTTCTACTCTTGTTCAGGATGAGATGAGATGAAAACTGTCGTTATTCTTACTATACCACGCAGTGGTTCCTCTCTTCTTACAGGTATTCTTCACCGTTTATGTGTCTGGATGGGGGAGGTGTTTGTCGTCAAGTGGTTTCGGGTAACTCGCTTGATTTCCTAAGCTATAAATTTGTGTATTCAGGCATTGAGGGATTACAGCTTAGAGACCTGCGTAGAACATGTGCCACACGGTTACATGAGGCGGGTGTTGACCCTCTGATTATTAAACGGTTTATGCGACATGCAAGTAGTGGGATGACAGAAAAGGTATACATTCATTCAAGCTTGAAGATGATGAAGCAAGCCTTAGATGAAGTGGACAAAGTACCCGAAGCAAGCCCATTTCAGAGCCAATTTAGAACACCATTAGAACACGAGACAAAGAGTGAAAAGAATGGTGCCTGAGGAGGGAGTCGAACCGGCACGTAGGATAACCTACGAGGGATTTTTAGTCCCTTGCGTTACACAGACTAGTCCCCGTGTAACGCCGGTGTCACAGGTTTTGATTAAAAACGCCCAACCTGGCCGGAAATGACTACCCCCGTATGAAAGCTTCTATAAAAGTGTTTTAAATGTTTTCATAAAAAGCATGCGAATCATATCATTTTAGAAGCATTAATCGCAAATTACTCCTTCTCGATATCGCAAGTCGCGCTGGTTGGATTGTCGCGGGGCAGGATAATTTTTGAACGTTACCCGCCTGACCTGTTACCTGAATACTCCTTTTATTGTTATCATATATCATTGGCATAAAAATATGGAAAAATCATCATTTCAGTTCTCAATTATAAAACAAATTCTTCACAAATTATTCCTCTAAACTGTGCCCAAATATTGTGCAATATACCGGAACCATAGTAGGATCAATTCATTAAAAAAGAAGCTGGCCCTTTTTCAACAGATTAATTCACAGAAACTGTGGAAAAGGGGATTATGTAAGAGATATCTTTTTCAAAAGGTCTAAATCATCTAGCATCTTACCGGCACCCAGAACAACTGTCGTTAGAGGATCATCAGTAATAAAAACCGGCAGATGTGTTTCCTCGCTTATACGCTTATCCAAATTCTTTAGAAGAGCGCTTCCCCCTGTCAGGATGATGCCACAGTCAATAAGGTCCGCTGAGAGTTCAGGCGGAATTCTTTCAAGGGCATATTTGATAGCGTCGATAATTGAAGAAACAATATTATCTAATGCTTCCCTTACTTCTTGGTCACCAATGACGACAGCCTTTGGAATTCCCTCTCTTAAATCTCTCCCTTTGATCTCCATGGTCATGGGTTCATCCAAAGGATATGCCGAGCCTATTCTCTCTTTAACTCGTTCAGCACTCCTTTCTCCGATGAGCAAATTGTACTTTCTTTTAAGATACTGGATGATGGCTTCATCCATTTCATGCCCGGCAATCCGTGTGGAATGGTTAAAGACGATGCCGTTAAGAGAAATGACAGCGATATCTGTCGTTCCGCCTCCTATGTCCACAATCATACTCCCTGTAGGATCTGAAATAGGAAGATCTGCTCCTAAGGCGGCTGAAACCGACTGTGCTATCAAATATACTTCAGAAGTCTTGGTTTTTAAGGCAACATCCTTAACAGCGCGTTTTTCAACTTGGGTAATTCCTGAGGGAATCCCGATAACTATTTTCGGTCTGGTTAAAAAGCCCCGGTTGGTTGTGGACATCTTAATAAAAAAATCTAGCATCTTCTCTGCGATCTCAAAATCAGCAATGACGCCATCCCTCATAGGCTTGATAACCATCACATTGGCTGGGGTTTTCCCCAGCATCTCCTTTGCCCGTTTTCCTACAGCTTCCAGCTTACCTGTCTGTTTGTTCACAACCACCATAGAAGGCTCCTGAACTATGATTCCTCTTCCTTTAAGATAAACCAGAGTATTGGCCGTACCAAGATCTATAGCTAAATCACAAAACAGTCTATTTTTAAACCTGTTTAACAAACTCATTGATGTCCTTCTTTATCTAGAGAAGGGATGGGGAACACGAAGATGAGGTGCACCTCGTCTGGGAGACTATGTCGTGATAGATTTCCCTGGGGATATATAAAATTAACCTTAAGAGGTACATGTGGTGAATTATATGGCGATTGAACAGCATAAGCAATACTTGCATTTAAATTTAATAGTTGATGAGAGGAAGTTTGCCACATTATTCAGAATATGTAATAATCAATAAAGCTGGATTGTAAATTCCTCAAAGCTGCAAAATATTCCTCGATTTTGTTCGATTAATATTGTTGGAATTCCCTCTAGAGGAGGCTGACAATATAAGAAGTGGAATCACTCATTTGAAAGAAAACCGAAAGAATTCAAGAAAAACAATATAGCGGAAAAATAGGCATGGATAAGTATGGGGGCATTACTCATTTCAAACGACAAGGCAGCGTTCCCCCAAAAAAGAAGAGTAATAAAATATATATAGAGAATCTGGAGCGAACAGCCAACCCAGAAAAACTCTATCTGAAAGATATGGGTAGTATCTCTCTCCTCACTCGTGAGGAAGAGATAGCCATTGCAAGACAGATAGAGGTAAGTAAAAAGAATATCATTAAAGCACTTTCCCGGACTCAGTTTTTATTCTCACAAATTTTTGATTTGGAAGAGAAAATCAAAGAAAGCCCTGGAATAATCAAAAAGATCTTTAATAACAGTGAAGATGACATTACTGTGAAAAATATTGAAGTAAAAAAGAAACATATTCATCATTGCATCAAGAGGTTAAAAGATCTCTGTTCGCAATTGGAGAGTATACCAAAGAGGAAAAAACACAACATTACTCGCAGCCGTCTTATGGTTAAAATCAACTGCCTTATCAGAGATCTTAATTTTCGATCAACATTCATAGAGAAGATTATCGATTCTCTTCATGAAAAGCTTAGAGACATCGATGAATTGCACGAAACCAAAAGTGATTTAATTTTGTCATCCCGAAAATCCGAAAGCAGAAAAGTCATCAACGCTTTAAAACAGAGATCGAAAGAAATAGACAGACAGCTAAACAAATACCGGAGAGAAACAGGGCTTGGTCCTCAGCAATTAAGAAAAATACTTTGGATTATAGCCGCTGAAAAAAAGATTGGACAGCAGGCAAAAAAAGAGTTGGTTGAAGCCAATCTAAGGCTTGTAGTTTCCATTACTAAAAAATATGTTTTCCGTGGACTGTACTTTCTTGATCTGATTCAGGAAGGAAATATGGGATTAATGACGGCAGTGGAAAAGTTCGAATATCGAAGAGGGTATAAATTTTCGACTTATGCACATTGGTGGATTAGACAGGCTATTACGCGAGCAATCGCCGACCAGGCAAGGACGATCAGAATTCCAGTTCATATGATAGATACTATAAACAGGTTAAATAAAGTGTGGAAGGCTCTGGTAAAGGAAAAAGGGAAGGAACCGACTCATGCTGAAATAGCCAGAGAAATGAGGCTTCCCATTAAACAAGTTAGAAAAATCCTGAAAATCTCGATGGAGCCAATATCCTTCGAGACACCCATAGGTGATGATGACAGTCATCTTAGTGATTTTATTGAGGACAAGAAGATGCCTTCACCTCTGGATAGCACTATCTGCACCAGCCGGCAAGAATATATCGAAAAAATCTTGAAGACCCTTTCAGAGAGAGAGGCTAGAATTATAAAATTGAGGTACGGATTTGGGGATGGCAACGAACATACCCTGGAAGAAGTGGGACAACAATTTAAACTTACCAGGGAGAGAATCAGGCAGATAGAAGCCAAAGGCGTGCGAAAATTAAAGCTTCCATCCCGAAACAATAAATTAAGGTCACTAATCAGTTCTTAAAATTTTGTTTTGATATAAACTTTTTTCATAAAATCGGTTGAATTGTACTGAAACTATGGTATTGGTGCTGAATTCCTTAAAGGCTTATTATTCTCTGAAATACTGGCTCCTCGGGCAGGACTCGGACCTACAAATTAGTGGTTTATGATTATATTCGTTTAGTTCTAATCAGCCACATTTCGAATGTCTCATTATTGTACTTTGTCTTTTTATATTCCTTTTTTAGTCTGTCTAACATATATTTCGGAAATCGTTCTTCTAACGGACGAGATTTTTTCGTTTTCCATTTCTCAATTCTCATCATTTCTTCATATGTTGACATTATTTTTTATAAAAAAAATGGAGGCTTGGCCTTCACTAATTTCTCCTCCTTTAAGCTCGCGTAAAAGTTTTTGAGTAAAAAAAATACCATTTATATTGTGTGTCGTCAAATGATTTGGACACACCCTTAAGCGACGATTTAGCTTCTTCATTTTACTCCTAACTAAAACCTTCTCTCAAGTCATTCATCAAAAATAAGCGATATATTTTCCTCCTCTGACGCTTAGTCTCTGTTTTCGTTCTTTGCCTTTGTTCCAGGCGCTCTTTGTCTCTTCCAAAGAAGCGGTCACTGGGAGTGACAGGAGATGTCAGTCATGACATTATGATCGAAGAGGCTTGCCGCACTATTGTATATAACAAAGCACTTCAAAATGTATCACCATTGTGACCAAATTGTGACCATCCGAGGTATACTTCTATATACCGAGGTATACCTTCATATACCTACAGATAATCTACTAAATTGTTGATAAGATTGACTATTACTTTGTTTTCAGGAGGTTAAGAGAAACGGTGAAATCGGTTCCGGAGACCAACGCTCTATCCACTGAGCTACAGGCGCACCATATTCATCTTTTTTGAGAAGCTTTCTCCAGTAGTCTTATTGAAGTATCCCATGCCACCGCAAAAGGAACCTTGAGATTTGTTGGGACTAAATATTCAAAACCCTGCTGCCAATTATTTTCGTACTCTGGTCGCCGCGCAGCAACCTTACTAAGGTCTATTGCATCAAGCGAAAGTCCTTTGGCCTTGCATTTTTGGGGAAATCCTTCTAGCACATTCTCAACGCTGGTGACATTTTTTGATAGATGATACAAATCAAATATATCATGGGGTATTGCATGTTTTCTTTGACCAGAAAAAGCCCTCAATTTCTCGGCCATCATCTCTTCCAAAGAATAAACCTGTATAGCAATGGCAGGCAAATCTTCTCTATCTGAATATTGATGAAAAACAGGTAGCACATGAGTTGGAAATACAAGGCTCTCCTCTCGATTCAAATGAATTCGAACGGAACGAGGTGATCCGCCATAATTCCACGGTCCATAATAATATATCCTCGCTTCAAAGGATTCTTTTCCATAGTCATCCTCGATAACATCTACCACCATCTCTCTTTCATCAGATCGAATCCCAATCGCATCTTGCATTGCACCATTCACGGAACGCAGAAAATCATGAAGACTTTCAACAGAAATTATCTCGAGAACTGTAAAATCGAGATCTTCTGAAAACCGATATCCCTCAAAATAACATTTCCGAAGTGCTGTCCCTCCTTTGAAGATCCATTTTTTTTGTACAAAAGATTGCGTTCCCAAGAAACACAGATAGCAACCCAAAACATAATCATGATCAATCACTCTTGGTTCTAATTCCAATGCTCCTGCTATCCGTCGTACTTCATTAATTGAAATCAATCAAATCTCCATATTAATCAGAATTTTCCAGCGAGTTGAAATTTTCCCAGATTTTGGCCCGGCCGGATTTAGAGCACTAATCCCCTTGGTCAATCCTCGTTGCCATCCTTCAAGTATGTTCTTTGCCTCTTCAGGTAATTGAGGTACAAGCTTTTCAAAGAGATAGCCTAGGCGCTTTTTTACAGCACCATTAGGAAACCGCCTTGTGTATTCGTCCAGTTTTCCCCAGGAAATCTGCCCAGCAGCTTCCTTTACGGCTTTTGCCAGCTCCATGATCGACCCGCTTCTTTTGACATAATCAGCACAATCAATAAGTGTTTTTTCCCTGTCAGTGATCAGACAAGCTTTTCCATCCCGCCATTCTTTTGTGTGACCGAAGAATTTCCTTTGTGAAACTGTAATAATTTCGTATTCTACACCGAAAACCTTATGGCTAGATCTCGACTTTCTCTTCGTGGTCTGAATATAGACAACGCGAGGAATTTGCTCAGTCAAATTCCAATGGCGTATTGCTGTCCAATAGGCTATCGCCGCAGGCTCTACAATGAAGCTGGCCATGATATAGGAGTCAGCACTCCACTTTCTTTGCGGACCTGCTTCTAAAGGAATGATTAAATACTTGCCTCTTTCAATCCGCTCTATCCACCCTTTTTTTTCAAGCCTCCAAAGAATATCATGAGTCAGCTTTCTGCTTTTCCAAAACTGGATAGCTTCCTCCACCATGAAGAAACCATTATTTTTGGTGGCAAACAGAGAGATAAATTGCGCCTCTTTAGGACCTAATTGAGTTATATATTTTGACATGAAACTATTCTCTAAAATAGGATTATCGTGATTAATTTTATAATTTTTCCAAGAAATAGTCAAGTAAAAATTGGATGTGCTGATTGTTCCAACGGCAGCAGGTTCATCTTTTGTATCAGTTCATGGAAGCGGGGATCATCCCGAAGCAGATTGAGCGGAGTTGTACACTTTCCACAATAAAGAGTATCGTCGGGATTCTCATGCTGACACTTAGGGCATTTGATAGCCCTGTTCATCCACCTTTTATAAAAGGTGAAATGCTTTTGTTTAAAGCTAAGGAGATCCCTATCTATGCTGCTGCAACTAATACCATAGAAGAAAATGTGATGTCTTATTCAATCTTTTACCCATACATTCAGCTGATATGTATTATTTGTCT
>WTAW01000428.1 GCA_013139435.1 Candidatus Aminicenantota bacterium
CAACTTCGATTCTGTGTGCGGCATCTCTTTTGACATCTTCAACACTTCCTTGGAGTAGAATATTGATGGGATCGATATTCCCTTTGATGAAGACTTTGTGGCCTATCCTTTCTTTCGCTTCTTCTAAGCTGACATTGCCTAACGGTGGAGGATCCAGACATTCTATTCCCGAAACTCCCGATTCAGCCATCATCTCCAGCCGGTCGTTGATCGCGCCGCATGTGTGGATGTAGACATGTGTGCCCAAATCTCGTACGGCATTCGCGATCTGGCTCTCATGTGGCAGGATAAACCTGCGGTAGAATTCTGGAGATATAAAACCTGAGCCTGCATAAGGCGAAGATATCTTCACGGCATCAACGCCTATCTCTGCTTGATCAATAGCTATCTTTGTTACACCCTGAGCAAATTTCTGAAGGATTTCCGTGGCTTTTATTGGTGCCTCGATGAGAGACATCATCGCATTTTTCACGCCGAAAAGGTGCAGGAAATAGTCGAATGGAGAAGTAACCTCCCCATGTATAGAGAATAGATCTCCAGCCTTCTCTTTGATGAGATAAAAAATATCATAGGGATGGTGGGGATCAATAGAAAAATCCAACCCTTGCGAGACTGGGATGAAATCGATGTTTTCAGGAATGGAATCAGGGTCGACATTTTCTATCGATGGCGGGAGGACTATCGTTCCAGGATAATGCCGTGGCAGGTCAACTGGAGAAAACTCTGTTCGGCTTCCATCTTTCCAAGTGATGATCTCTTGGTTCTTGTCCTTTTCTATATTTTGGATGTCCTTCATCCACTGTGAGGAATGCCCATGAAGACTGATGAGGATCCCGTCGAATAAGTAAATCTCTCTGAGTTTAAGAAGTGCTTCCGCAAAAACCTCTTTTGAGAACCAAAGTTCAAGGGGGCGGAAGTTTGTTTGGAGGAGCATGTGTCCGATGCTCATCTGACACATGACTGGCACACGATCCGGCTCCTCCAGGCTCATGGCCTTGGCCATGCGTTCTTTGGATATCATTCTAGTATAAGACATAATGAGATTCACAAGACAAGTCAAGTTGAAATCAAGATCGCCCTCGACCATTTCTAGAGTTGATATAAAAGATGAATTGATCTAAATATAAGTAAGATGAAGAGAAAGGAGGATCAACGAATGATCACATCAAGACATTTTATAAAAATTGCTGGGATGATTTGTGTTCTGGTTGCGGTTATTGTGACTGTGACATGCAAGACAGATGTCAAAGGCAAGCTGCTGGACATGACATATGTTTACGACGAGAACACGATCTATTGGCCGACTGCTAAGGGGTTTGAACTGAAAAAGCTTGTCTGGGAGGTCGGGGAGGCCGGTTATTGGTATGCGTCCAACGAATACAGCGCATCCGAACATGGGGGGACTCATGCAGATGCACCCATTCATTTTGCGGAGAATGGCCGCACAATGGACCAAATTCCCCTTGAGGAATGGATCGGGCCTGCAGTTAAGATTGATGTAACGGTAAAGTGTGAAAAAGATCGGGACTATCTCCTTTCTGTGGATGACATCACAAACTGGGAGGAACAGCACGGACAGATACCTGACGGCGCCTGGGTGATCATGTACACAGGAATTGACACCAAGTACTATCCGGATAAACTTCAGGTTTTGGGAACCGAAAAAACAGGTGAGGCGGCTCTCCCAGAGCTCAGCTTTCCCGGGTTTTCACCCGAGTCCATTGAATTCTTAATCAAAGAACGAAACTTCACCGGCATCGCCATCGACACCCCCAGCATCGATTACGGGAAATCCAAGGATTTTAAGGTCCATCGGATCTTATTTGCTGCAGAGAAGCTCGCTTTAGAGAACATTGCCAATCTGGATAAGCTGCCTGCTAAGGGAGCAGCACTCTATGTGCTCCCCATGCTCATCAAAGACGGGACAGGAGCCCCCGCCCGAGTTTTTGCGATTCTTCCTTAATATGTTCTGATATTGTTATTAATTCAAATTATTTCTTATCTGGCCTTTTATTGAACGGTCCGTTCGGGAGATGGATCTTACTCCGGTCAGCTCGGGGATCTGACCCTACATCGTTAAGGAGAACCGGAAAATGTAGGGACCATTTCCCAAATGGTCCGTTCGGGGAACGAACCGTACATATTATTTTATTTGATGGATGTGACCAGCCAGAGAAGGAAAATGATGACCCCAACAAGGATCCAGCTCCCGCCAAATCCGAGTGCATCCATTTTGGTCGGTTTTTCGATCTCCCAATTCGAGTTGGGAAGGAGTTTCTCGTTTTTGAATCGATCCGGATTTTGGTAGGATTTTTCGAGTTCTTTTTCCTCTTCCTCCGGAGTCTTTTGGACTGGTGTGTGCAGCTTGGCATAAAACCTGTCCAGATGGTCTTTGCGTACGGGTTTGGTCACAAAAGATACCAGAAAGAGGAGCACGAACGGAAACAGGGCATCAAAGAAGAATCGGGTGGCCACCAGTTGGGCTTTCGTGAAGCCTGAGAAATCGATGCTGCACCAACTGAGCACCCAGAGCTCCGCATGGAAACGGCCCAGGCCGATCTTTTCCGAATCAGGGTCTGCCGGATCCATTCTAGCCACACTGTCGAATAAGATTCCCACCGGTTGAATCACATGCTGTTTTTGAATCACCTGTCCCACATGATCGGCTCTTCCGCTCTCCACATCCTCATTCAGAGCGCTTGTGGATATGGCGACAGTTTTGGCTTTCGTTTCCTGTAAAAAGGCTTCGTTGGTTTTTGCCCAGTCGAGTGCTGTGAAGAGGTTTGGAATGAGAGCATAAATAAGAAGGCAAAGGACGACCTGTACGACTACCGCCCACTTGGTGAGTCTCCGCCAAATAAATCCCAACCAGATCGAAGCCCCAAAAATCGCAGGGATGGAGATGATGTATTTGAACAACTCCAAGAGGTTGTTGATAGAAAGGGCGACGCCGATTCCTCCCAGCAGTGTGATTGCGATGACGATTTTTCCGATGATCAAATAGTGTCTTTCGGATTTTTTGGGGCGAAACGGTTCATAGAGATTCTTGATAAAAAGAGCCGAATAGGATACGGCGCTGGCATCCAATGTGGACATATTAGCTGCAAGGATCCCGACGAGCATCAGCCCAATAGCTCCGGGAATGAGAAGGTCCTTAGTCATAAATCCCCAGATGAGGTCAGGGTCATGGAGCATTCCGGCATAGAGGCCGATTGCGATGAGTCCGGCGAGAGCCCAAAAGATCATGATAAACCGCTTAAAAAACATGCCGGTGATCATACCGAACCGGGCGGTCATCTCGTCTTTGGCCGAGCCTGCAGTTTGCATCCCCGGAGCCACGGCAATGATCGAGACGAGGTTGGCAAGCACCATGGCCAAGATCGTGTACCAGGCGTATTCACTCATGGTGACCGACCCGAACAGCTTGAACATGTAATCTGGCACTGTGGCGTGGAGGCCTGAGAAACCTCCAATCTTGGATAAACCGAGGGGGATGAGGATCAGAGAAAAAATGAGGATCAAGACTCCCTGAATGGTGTCTGTGATGGCTGCAGCGCGGAATCCTCCCATCATGGTGTAAATACCGACGATGATGGCGTAGATAAAGTAAAAAAGAATTGGATCTGTATAGGAGATGAAGGAGTGGAGTTTACCTCGTTTATTCTTTTCATCCAATTCTGTGTATCTCAATTCTTCTTCGGTGCTCAGCCCTTCATCCAGCCGGGATTTGAGTGTTTGATACTCGCTGAATTGTTCCACACTGATACGCTCTTCATGGGTCATTTTTTCGGGAGGCTTGGGGGTCATGGCCATCATGGTCTTTGCGGCGATCATATAACCAATTCCCCCACCCAGGATAGACATCAACAGGATAAAGATGGCGTAGCTCGCACCCAATGACTTGCTGTTAAATCGTTCTGTGAAGTAATCGCCGATTGTGGTCAATCGGATGCGGCGGAAGAAAAATGTCGTGAACCAGTAAAACGGCGTGAGGAATAGAACCAGGAATTGGATCCACATGCCGCCGATGCCTTGACGGTAGATCTCACGCGAAACCGCAACTGCCTGGTCCGCATTTGTGGAACAACCGAAATTGAGGAAGAATTGTGTTGTTTTCCCCAGTTTGCGCCCCGCGAGAAAAAAATCGTCCGTATCTTTTGTCTTTTTTCCGGCCCACCTGCCGAGCCAGAGGATGATGCCGATATACAGAAAAATAATTCCCGCATCCAGGATGTGAAGTCCCCATATGTGCATCAGCGTGCCCTTCCAGTCTTTAGTTATTACAGAGCCTGCGCACGAAAGTCAATATAAAGGGGTCAAAAATGTACCAGGTACCTTTTCTCTTTACCCCTGGAAAAAGGGGACTGTCCCCTTTTCTGCTCCTTTTTTGGCCTTGGTTTTTGTGTAGGTATATTATATAACCTGAATTATTCAGGTTAAATACTTTCGTGAGTCACACAATAAAGGAGGACACAGTGAAACAATCCTTTCAACAGCGGCTCAAACAGGGCGATCTTCTCATCGGTACGTTCATGACCCTCCCCTCGCCAGAGATCGCAGAGATATTCGCGGAGATGGGATTTGACTGGCTTTTTGTGGATATGGAGCACACCACCCTTGATGTTAAAGACGTCCAGCGCATCCTTCAAGCTACCGCAGAAAAGTGTGCGTGCATCGTCCGCGTGCCCAATAAAGACGAGGAATGGCTCAAAAAAGTGCTCGATACCGGCGCAGATGGCGTCATCATTCCCCATGTCAACACCACAGATGAGGTGCGCCAGATCGTCAGGACATGTCTGTATCCTCCGGATGGTTCCCGGAGTGTCGGCCTTTCACGCGCACAGAAATACGGTTTGCAGTTTGAAGACTACATGGAAGATGCCAATCAGACTGTCGCCATCATTCCACAAGTTGAACACATTGATGGTGTACAAAACATCGAAGAGATCGTTAAAGTTCCCGGGATCTCTGCCGTTTTTATCGGTCCCTACGATCTTTCCGGGAGTTTGGGAAAACTCGGGGAGATTAAAGATCCTCAGGTTCAAAAAAGCATCGCAAACATCAAGGATGCCTGCACAGAGGCGGGATTGCCTGTTGGAATTTTTAGCATGGATGCGGATGCTGCATCTCTATACATCGAACAAGGCTTCACTCTAATTACTGTTGGAATGGACATTCTCTTTCTTGGAAAATCCGCTGAAGAAACTCTTCGAGAACTTCGTAGATAGGATGCCCGAGCCAATGAGTGAAATGAGTGAAAAAACCTTTATAAAAACGGGTCATTCAACCTTTGACGATTTTTTCCCCCAAATAAAAGCTTTTTTAGAGCAGGACTCCCTCGATGTCGTCATCGATGGCAAGCCCATCAGGGGGTACCGCACTCCAGATGCAAAATCGATCTGGATCAGGGATTTCAGTGACATCCTCCGTGGAGTGAAATACTTTGAAAAAGACCTAAAAAGTACGGTCGAGCACTTTGCCGAAACTCAAGCTGCCAATGGAAGAATATTCGATTATTTCACAACCTTTCCTGAAAAATTGCCCTGCGAGAGGGAAAACTGGACCAAATATGTCCGTGTTCCAGTAGAGGCGGACGTGGAGTACCGTTTTGTCAAAGCCGCTTACCTTGCCTGGCAGGCCACAGGGGATGATCCATGGATCCAGGATCTCCTTCCGCATATGGAACGTGCCCTCCATTATGTGCTCTCCCACCCCTGGCGCTGGGATGAGGACTTTGGCCTTGTGAAGAGAGCCTACACCATCGACACATGGGATTTTGCCTACACAGCAGGAAAACACGAATGGCTCCAGTTCCAGGTCACAGATGATACATACTGGGGTATCATGCACGGTGATAACAGTGGATACTATGAGGCCTTTCATCTTCTTGCCCGTATTTATAAATACTTCCAAAAGGACGATATCGCACGGATCTGGAAGGCCCGGGCAGAGGAACTGCGCATAAACATGAACAGAATCTGCTGGAGCGGGACGTTTTACTGGCATTTTGTTAAGTTGAATCCCGTCAATATTCCCGGTGTGGACGAATCCACTCAGCTCAGCCTCAGCAATCCGATGGATATCAATCGGGGAGTGCCAACTCATCTCATGGCGGTCTCGATTCTTCAAGAATACATCAGGCGGAAAGAAGAGACGGATGCTTTTGCCGAGTGGTTTTCCATCGACCCTCCCTTTCCGGATGGAGTTTTTGGCGATGAGAAGCTCAAAAAAGGGGCTTATGTGAACGGAGGGATTTTGCCACT
>WTAW01000089.1 GCA_013139435.1 Candidatus Aminicenantota bacterium
CCTTCGTAAGCCCGTGTTGGAGCGTAATCAGCCAGACCATAAACTGTCATGTTCTGGTCATCGTCTGTCCCCCATTCTCCATCCCAGCCGGGATCGATAAAATCATAGGGGAGCCAGATGGGCCGCCCTTGGTCATCGGTGGCATTGGGATCATAGCCGTTATTCTTATCCACGTCCTCGACGATGTTCTTGTTTATCTTGTAGATGAATTGGAGTCCGACTTTGAAGTTCTGGACCAGCTCGTGATCGACACCAACCATGAATTCATTCATATAAGGAGCCTTCAAGTTCTCAGCATAGTATTGAAAATCGGGATCTTGAACATCATAACTGGTTAACCTGTAATAATCTCCATCTGGATCTATATACTGAGGATCAACAGGTGCTCCATACCTGCCATCGGGTATGGGGAGATCCATGAATCCGTTACGGTTCGCGTCGTACCAGTACCAGTTCAAAGCCCCACCGCTCATTAAGTTGCCGCCGTTGTACTTAGCAGACCAGATGGGCTCATAGTAGCGGCTGAAAGAGGCCTTTAGAGCAGTCTTTCCGTCACCGAAGAGATCGTAAACAAACCCAATTCTCGGCGAAAACGTTGTGAACTCAACGATTTTTTTCCAAGGGGTAGTGATGGCATCAAGAGCAGAGACTTGATTGAACTCTATGGCATCATCATTGTGATACTGATCGTTCAGCGCTTCAAGCAGGATGTTGGGGTTCGGTGTAGCCAGAGCGGGATTCATGAATTCTGGCCCTACATTATAGTGCATATCGGGCCGTGATTGCTCCGGTTCGTACTGGTAGCCGTAATCGAAACGGAGACCAAGGTTGACCGCCAGCCTCCCAAAGACCATGCTGTCCTGGGCATAGGCAGAGAAACGGCGGGTGTTGTCATATCTCCACACGACTCCTTGCTCAGCAAAAGGACGCATTCTGAGTCGGCCGCGCCTACCTGAGGTCGAGTAGTAATACTTGTTTTCAGCGTTGTAATCTCTCCAATACGTATAGTAGGGATTGTCTCCCTGCTCATAGCCCTTATACCTATCGAGGCCATAAACAGTGTGTTCGAATTCCCCGCCGATCTTGAATTCGTGGCTTGCTCCCCAAAGATCATCTGCAAAGTGGGTCACCGAAAGCGAAGCGAGAGCTTTTTTACGGATGTAATCATCCCCGTAATACGAGTTTCCCCATCTAACCTGATGGTACCGGTCGTAGACAAAATAGTTTTCCTTGAATTCTGGCCGCAGGAGGATGGGAAAATGGCGGTGGATATACGTTCCGCGAACATCGACGAATGTATTCTGGTTCAGGACCCAGTTGACCTGGTGAGTTGTGGTGTAGCTGTTCTCGTGGTCCCAGACGATCGTGTTTGCAAAAGTGTAAGAATTACTCGTTCTGTTCGAGTAAACAGGTTCATAGATATTGTTCCAATGGAACATGCCCATATACCGGATGTTGGGGTTGATCTGGAAGGTCAGTTTGGCAAAGCCCAACCACTCCTCATGATTGATATCAAAATGCTGCAGCTCTGCTTCGCTGAACGTCCATTCCCTCAAGTTGATGTTTGCTAACCGAATATCATACGTCTGAGGATTGGCTTGCCCCCAGAGAAGGCGACGGCCGTTGAGGAAAAACCAGATCTTGTCTGGGATAATGGGACCGCCAATGCTCAAAGAGCCGTCCTTGTAATCCTGGAATGATCTGGGAGCATTGACACCAACCGCTTCGATATCTTCGGGGGACATCAAATCTTGTGAGAGACCTTCTCCGGTTAAATAGGCAGACACACTTCCCGAAAACCTGTTTCCACCGCTCTTAGTGACGATGTTGATAACAGCAGAATCTGCCTGTCCCACTTCGGCCGGAAGCGATCCGATCCCGAATTCAATCTCTTCGTAGACATCAACGTTGATGTTAGCCATGGGATAGAAGGTGGCGGGATCATTCATCGGGACACCATCCAGCTGGTAGAGGTTGCTCCTTACAGTTCCTCCGAGTATGGAGGAGGTCCGACGGTAATCGACTCCTTCAGAAACAGCACCCGGGATGGAGTTCTGGATGCCATAGAGGTCTCGGGCCATCGGGATGCTCGCCAGGAATTCACTGCCGTAGTTAACTCTGGTTTTTGAAGTTTGCACATCAACCACCGGCGATGCTGCCGTGACCGTGACTTCTTCTTCCAGTGTGGTCACCTCCATCTCTACTTTAATCTCCGTAACCATTCCCACGCTAACAATGAGCCCCGGCCGGGTAACCGTCTTAAAGCCCGGCATTTCCACACGGACTCCGTAATCACGACCAGGTAAAAGAGAGGGAAAACGGAAACTACCGGTATCCGAAGTGACGTAACTGAGTTGTCCCATAAGCTTGGGGCCAGTGAGCGTTACGGTGCAGCCGGGAAGAACGTTACCTTCTGTGTCGACAACTTTACCATAGATCGAACCAGTCTGTCTTCCTTGAGCAAAGGAGATAGATGCCATTCCGAGCGCGAGGAGGAAGATCAAAGAAACTTTAAATATCTTTGCGTTCATCTTTAACTCCTTTTAAAATTACCTTTTTCAGAAGCGCCAGACGTTGTCTGACACTCCAACCTCAACCCAAAATTTTAGCTTTCTACCATGGTTTCACCTCCTATAAATGCAGTCAATAATTTATTCCTTAAATGCATGTGTTGAATTAAAAAACCCCAATGAGTTTTTACCAATTTTTTAAGTTCCTTTTTGTTCCTATCAGAAAGAGCGCGCAGAATCCTTTTGTATTCACCCAACGATATCTTCATGATTTCCGGGTCTTGAAAGGCCACATACCGAGTGTAGTTATAGCGAAGGAGCTGTCCAT
>WTAW01000088.1 GCA_013139435.1 Candidatus Aminicenantota bacterium
CGGTTCGTCGAAGACCAAGGCCTGACACCCCATAGTGAGCGAGCGCGCGATCTCAACGATCTGCTGCTCGCTGATGGAGAGTTCTGAAACGAGTGTTTCAGAGTTGATCTCAGGATGTCCTAATCGCTCCAACGCCCCTTGAGCTATTTTCCGCACTTTTTTCCGGTTGATGAGACCGAATGTTGTCGGCTCTTGCCCGAGCAGAATATTCTCCTCGACTGTAAGATGAGGAGCAAGCGTCAGTTCCTGGTAGATCATGCCCACTCCTCGTTGTTTTGCTTCAAGGGGATCGTGCGGTTGATACAAGTGCGTGTCAAGCAACATGACACCATCATCTGGAGGATACACCCCGGAGAGAATTTTCATCAGGGTGCTCTTCCCCGCTCCATTCTCCCCTACAAGGGCGTGAACTTCGCCGGAAAAAACTTGAAAATCCACTCCGTTGAGCGCAACAGTGGCACCAAAACGCTTATGAATGCCGCGCATATCGAGGAAAGGATGGATCATGATTCCTGATTTTATTTCTGGCTGAGCCAATATTCAAGATCGGGATCTATCAACTCTTGGATCTCTGGTTTTTTTAGATCCTCTCCAAGAACGAATGTCACCCCGGTATCAATGCGTTTTTCCACTGGCCTGCCTTGAAGATGGTCAAGCATGATCTTAACACCCAGAAAACCCATCTTGAAGGGATTCTGAACGACCAACCCATGGATCTCTCCCTGTTCAAGCCCTTTCACCAGTGGATCATCAGAGTCAAACCCGATAAAAATGACTTCCCCGGTCAGTCTTTGTCTTCGCAGAGCCTGGAGCATCCCGTATGTGGATGATGCATTCGGACAGAAAAGCCCGTCGATCGTTAAATTCCCCTGCTTATCTTTGAACCGGAGAAGCAGGTTTTCACTGGCCTGCTGCGCTTGGGCCCTGGTCGCTCCAGCATACTGTTCGTCACTGACAAGTGTGATCCCTGTAAATTCCTCCAGAGATTCGAGGAATCCTTCTTCGCGATTGGTGGTGCTGGCCGAACCCTCCATGTACCGAAAGAGAACAACCCGGCCTTTGCCTTCGAGGAATTTTCCCATCTCTCGACCGGCTATGCGACCTCCCTCCCTGTTGTTTGTTGCGATGAAACTCGTGTAGACATCCTCAGAATCATGAAGACCCGAGTCAATGATGATCACTGGGATACTCCTCCTGACGGCATCTCTCACCGGCCGTCGCAGAGCCATGGCGTCCAATGGGGCCAGCACGATCCCGGAGACACTGTTTAGAACCTGATTATCAACTACGGCAATCTGCTGCTGTCTGTCGTCTTCCTTTTCCGGGCCCACCCAATTGATGTTTACGCCCAGCTCTACGGAAGCTTTTATCGCACCCGCATGCACAGATTCCCAAAAAATATGAGTGGTTCCTTTCGGGATGACCGCGATAGTGATCTTGTCGTCTTTCGTCTCGCTTTTATCGCATGCAAAATATGTTGCACTCAAAATGAAAACCATCAACAAGACCTTCAATCTCCACATCTCTCCTCTCCTCATCAAAAAAAACATCGGGTGTCGAACATATCCTGGATGTTGTGAGAAGTATATAATGAATATTTTGAAATGACAACGCTCTATCTCTGTCAACCCGTGTGGAAGACCTCCCGCATACTCTTCCATCATGGATGCGCTTGAGTACACCTAGAAAGGTGTGTTTACCTAAATTATTCAGGTTTATTGATCGAATGCAATTCGTGTCTGCGCAGAGGATCTAGCAGACAGTAACTTCAAGGCCACAGTGACTGATATCGTACTCAAAAAAACGGGCCAATGGATTTGGAGGATTATCCTCTAGTAATCGTCGTGCCTCGATCGCATCTTCAGGAGATCTGAAGATAATAAGAAGGAATCCACCGCCGCCCGCTCCCAGTAGCTTCGCCCCATATATAAAAGGTTCGAATGTCTTGAGAATCTCCTCGATCGCCTGATTTGATGAATCCGGATCGATCTCCTTGTTGAGACGCCATGCAAGATCGATAGTCTCACCGAATGCGTTCATGTCTTTATCGAGCAATGTCTTCCTGATCAGAGGAGGAAGTGCATGGAGTTTTCTCAATGTGGCCAAAGCACTTCTGTCGCGATCCAAATAGTTTCCAACGACATTCCTCAGGATGTTTTTCGCTAGACGCCTCATTCCCGTGTAATACAAAAGAGTATGTCCTCCATTACACTTTGGATCGAGAAGATCAGGAAGAACCTGGAGAATTTGTGGGTCAGGAACCATTCCTGGGCTTGCATCGATCAGCTTGACACCTTTAACCGTACCACCGATCTGGTCTTGCCATCCTCCTCCAGTCGTGAGTTCCTGTTCCAGCTGCAGAACGCTGTGGAAGAGCTCTCTCTGGGACAGCTCCCGTCCCATCATCCTGTGGATAACAGACAGGAGTACAGCTCCCATGATGCTGGAGGTCCCCAATCCGCTTCCACTGGGGATAGCAGCAAGAGTGGTCAGTTCGATACCCCCTCCAAAATGGCTCAGTATGTCCTGCAGAGTTTCGACATTCCCGGGCCAGTGAGCTCTATCCGGAGCAAGCCCTGATAATGCCAAGGCTGCCTTTGCCAGTGCAAATTCGCTGGTCGGCTGCTTATAATCCAATAATTCCTCGAGCTCATTCACAGTGATTCTCACTCCATGGTCGATCGATGTGATCCGGATCTCAAATTCGTCGATGAGCCGTACATACACATGGATAGGAGGCTGGCCATTGAGATTGACCGCCGCATTGATGACTCTCCCGCCGCGCTCCAGGGCATAAGGCGGGGTGTCTGTCCACCCTCCTCCAAGATCCAGCCGCGCAGGTGCCCTTCCCCATATGATCTCGTCTTTGCGAAGGGTGTTTTGAGGGTGGTGTTCCTCTCTTTTTCTGCTCATCACGATCGTCTGGCTCAAATTTAAAAATGCCAGGTCGTGCATTCTCTTGGTCCATTCATCGGGACCGGGTTCCGCATAAACATCGATCTCCTGCGACTGCAACCAGGACTTTTCGGATTCATTCAATCGACTTTTCATATCATAAAATATCTTTTCCCAAGGAACACTGTAATCTTCTCCGGATATCCTGATGGAGGTGGCGAACGTATGAAGGACCCTGGAAAGCTCTAAACGGGCCAGTCCGGAGAGGTTTGATTCATTAGTCTGAAGCTCATGCGCAATCTTTAGAAGGGAAACACACCACTCGGCACAAAGATCCTCTTCCATTTGACTAAACAAGAAGGCCAATTCTCTGGCTGAGAATTCGCTTTCGGGTTGGAACATCTTCCTCAAGGACTGCTGAATAAGAACAGATCGATGAACCATTCTCCTGGCGTAAAATGCCTCTTGATCGACTAAGCGAGCCATGTCTTCGAAGCTGTATTTTATCTTCTTGTGCCAAGCTTGTCTTTGCTTTTCGGTCGCTTTTCTAGGATCAAACATCCAGAGCCAGTCCCTATAATCCTTAGAGTTTTCTACTGCAGGAAAGATCCTGGCATTCCAGATGGATCGTTCCTCAGAGGAAAGGTCGTTATCCCAAATCTCCGCAGCACTCGTATCCATTGCGATCATCCAATCCTCGACAGGAAGATTGCAGAACATTGCTCCCGAGGCGACAGAGTCTTTCATGCTGTCATGGATCCCGTAGACACGAACAAAGCTCAACGTATCACCTGTTGGTGATCTCCCCTTGATGACATCAACACAGGCTTTTTCCGGCAATACGATCGACTGATCGATGTCGACACCCACCAGCGAATTTTCTCCTCCCAGGTCTATGGGGGATTCTATAAAACATCCTTCGATCCAGGCATGATGACCGCGAATACATCCCTCTTCTGAGATGCAGTTATTGAAACTCAAAATCGACTCTGCGGGTATGGTTCCGGTATCTTTTCGTAAAAGCTCCATTCCACTCTGCATGATCTGATGGATCGTACCAAAATGTAAAAAATCGCATTTGGGTAAGGATTGAACGGTAAATGCGGTTTCTGACATCATCTTAAAAATGCGATCGAGGCAAGACCTGTTTGTTTGAGATCCGCTTTCAGCCATGCGAGAGATGTACTGGCGGAAATTGACATCAGTCCCCATGGCGCAGCATACCTCTCGATAGAGATCAAGCCCAGTGTCCTCGATCACATCGGCAACAGGACCGCTCCAGCAGAATCCGTCTTCGGCATCCCATTGGACTCCAGCCAGATTGAGGAGCTTTACCGCCGATGCTGCATCAAAATTCAAAATGCCTATGTCGAGGAGAGCCAGGCCTTCCCGGTCAATGGCGCCTCTTTGCCTCTGCTCTTCAATTGAGGGTTTTTGGAGAAACAGCCTCACGGTTCCATCTTCTGTGGAAACAAAAACACCGTGGTTTTGTGTTAATTCTGGCGGCGCCAATTTTCCCAATCCAGTGATTCCCTGCTCTGCAAACCGGATTTCTGAAGCATCAAAATCCAAGAGAACATCCCCTGTCGTGACCACGACCTGTCCCCTTCCTGGAGCTATTTCTGGAAGATCGAGATAGATAGGAAGCTGCCTGTCAAAGATCGTGGATCCCAGAGCGCTCTCCGGCTCTCCGGGTAACGGAATAAAAACCTTGCCACAGGGCCCATATGCCGGCAATCGTTTGGAATCCCCTCCTGCGTGGATAATCAAAATACGCAATCGTGCCAGTGCCTCTGTCCACAGCTCTTGGGTCCTAGGGATTGCCTTAGAAGCTCTATCTGCCAACTCGAGAGAAATAACCTTCATCAAGCAAAAAATCGTGCTCCCCGCACTTCCAACACGTTTTCCATCTGGGTCAGGAACAACTAAAACCCTTTTTATGCCAGAGAAATATCCCAAATCATGTCTGATATTCAGCTGATTTTTGTAAGCAGACGCTTGTTGAGAATTGGATGCTGTGAGGATGAGATAATCCCAAGGTTTACATATCTCTTGCATGACTGTACTCAATATGTAATCTTCACTGGAAAAAAGAAATCAGATAGAATGGGTTCCATACTTGCTATTAACCGTTCTCAGAATAGGCCTCAACCTGAGCCAGAACCCATGGATAAGTCTGAGTGATTCCCTCTTTGAGTGAAAACTGTGATTGCCATCCTAGGGCACTGATCTTATCGATGCGAAAGTTCCTTGCTTCAACACCCACAGGACCCTCCACGTGCTCGATGCGGATTCTCTTTCCCGCCACTTCAGCCACTGTTTTTACCAATTCGTTGACAGAGACATATTCCTGGCGCCCGATGTTGATACCGTTCTCAAGATCAGAGTGCATGAGCAACACTATCCCATCGAGCAAGTCATCTATGTATATGTAGGCCCGCATGGCTGTGCCATCTCCCCAGACCTCGATAGTGCCACCGTCCTCGACCTCTGCAATTTTACGGCACATGGCCGCAGGGGCTTTTTCTCTGCCGCCACGCCAGGTTCCATCAGGACCATACGTGTTCTGGAACCGTGCAATGCGCACGGGCATTTTGTATCTTTTGCCATACGCCATGGCCATACGCTCGGCATACAGTTTCTCCCAACCATACTCATTGTCCGGTTGAGCTGGATAGGCCTCCTCTTCCGATAATTCAGGTTCGTCCGGTTTCATATCCCTGTAAACACATGCCGAAGACGAGAAAAAATAGCGTTTCACTCCTTTTTCCACACTCGAATGCATCATATGAATGTTGATCAACGCGCTGTTTCTCATGATCTCGCATTCCGCTATCTCAATGAAGCCCATTCCGCCCATATCCGCAGCGAGCTGGTAGACTTCATCAAAAACCGTTTCTTCAGGTGTTGTTAAAGAGGTCAAACAGTTTGATTGATCTCGCAAATCAAGGAGAAGGAAATCATCAGCCTCAGTCTCTGCAAATTCAGGTCTTTTTAAATCTACTCCGCGCACCCAATAACCCTCTCTCTTTAGCCTCTTCACCAAATGACTACCTATAAAACCGCCTGCACCGCAGACCAGGGCTTTTTTCATTTGTATCACTCCTTGTATCTACGGAAATTTATAACAAAGGACTATACCCAAGTCAAACAGATGGGGAAAACATCCCCAAAATTGTGATGAATGATTTTCCGAGTGTTCCAATTGGTGATTTCGAAAACGAACAACGAGATATCAGTAGGACTCTCTCCATTTTAGATGTAGGGACCGTTTCCCAAACGGTCCGTTCGGGGAACGGACCCTACATAGAAAGGTAGCATGCCCGTCCTGCCCTTCTCACGGTTTTCTCCACCACACAATTGGGAC
>WTAW01000176.1 GCA_013139435.1 Candidatus Aminicenantota bacterium
CAGAGCATCGAATTCATGGAGAGAGCACTGGAAGCGGATCCTGAATTTGCTATGGCCTATCGGGCTATGGCTTGGAGTTATGATGATCTCAAATTTAGAGATTTGGGCAGAACATATCTCCAAAAGGCCTTAGAATTTAGTGAACGCCTCTCGGATCGGGAGCGGCTTCTTATCCAGGGAAATTTCTATCATAGGTCATTTAGAGATAGTGATAAAGCTCTTGAAGCCTATAAACAGTTGTTGCAACTCTATCCAGAAGATCCGACTGGAAATAGTGATATGGCACGTTTTTACCACAGCATGGAACTATGGGATAAAATTATTGAACTGTGTGATGTGAATCGCAAGAATAAAGATGATAACGTTCATACATATATCATGCTTGCAGCTGCATATGAAGCCAAGGGTTTGTATGGCAAGAGTGCAGAAATTCTTGAGAATTATCTCAGGGACTTTTCAGACAATGCTCTTATTCGTGAGGCGTTAGCCTTGAGTTATCTCTGTCAGGGGAAGAATGAGTTAGCTCTCCTAGAAGTTGAGAAAGCTTTATCGCTTGACCCCGATTTTTGGCAGAATTTCAGGACAAAGGGTCATATTTTCCTCTGTGGCGAGGATTTTGTTCAAGCAGAAAGAGAGTATCAAAACATACTGGAATTAGAAGAAGAGGCCAGTCATCAATGGGGCATGACATGGTTGGGATCTTTGTATCTACTCGAAGGAAAATTTGAGAAATCCATCGACCAGCTCAAACACGCTCTTGCTTTATCGAAGAGACTGGGAGAAAAAGGAGCTGAATCCGGCTTTTATACTCGATTAGCCTACACATATTTAAAAACAGGTCATCCTGAAAAGGCTTTGGAGGAGAGCAAAAAAGGAGAACAGAGCTCTCTAGAAGAACGCGGATGTATGTTGTGTCACCAAAACTGGGCCTTGCTCTACAAAGGACTTGCTCAGATAGAAGGGAATTCAATGGAGGAAGCTCAGAGTACAGCAGATGAGCTTAAAGAGCTGACGCAAAAAGGGTTGAATACAAGTTACATGAGACTTTACTTCCATCTGGTTGGTATGAAAGAACTTGCAGGAGAAAATTTCCCAGTAGCCATTGATTATTTTACGAATGCTGTGTCTTTATTGCCCGATCAATATATAACGGATAACTTGAACGATCAGGCATTTTTTATTGAGCCGTTAGCATTTGCTTACTACAAAACCGGAGAGTTAGAAAAAGCTCAGGAGACGTATGAAAGAATAATCTCTCTAACAGTTGGCAGACTCCATTGGGGATATGAATTTGCAAAGAGTTTTTATATGCTCGGCAAAATATACGAGCAGAAAGGCTGGGAAGGCAAAGCCATAGAGCATTATGAGAAATTCCTCGAGCTATGGAAAGATGCGGACCCTGGGATAGCCGAAGTTGAGGATGCAAGAAAGAGGCTCGAGTCTCTGAAATGATAACTAAAAATTTAGGGAGCATGAATCTATGAAGTGTCCGAAATGTCAGACGGAAAATCCGGAAACATCGCGGTTTTGTGCGGATTGTGGGACGCAGCTGGGTGTTTCCGTGGAAAAACCCATAAAGCCGATAGAACACACAGAAACCATCGAGGCTCCTCGGGAAGAATTAACCACAGGCTCTACTTTTGCCGGGCGATACCAAATTATCGAGGAGTTGGGCAAAGGGGGAATGGGCAAGGTCTACAAGGTTGAGGATGTCGAACTCAAAGAAAAAGTTGCCCTTAAGCTCATAAGACCTGAGATATCCGCCGATAAGAACACAGTTGAACGTTTCCAGAATGAGTTGAAATTCGCTCGCAAGATCGTCCATAAGAATGTCGGCAGGATGTACGACCTCGGGAAAGAAGAAGGAAGCCACTACATCACGATGGAGTATGTCGAAGGCCAGGATCTAAAAGGATTGATACGACAATCAGGTCAATTGGCGATCGGAACCACAATATCAATAACCAAGCAGATTTGTGAAGGCTTAGTGGAAGCCCATCGTTTGGGAGTTGTACACCGGGATTTAAAACCCAGCAACATCATGATCGATAAGGATGGCCAAGCACGGATCATGGATTTTGGGATCGCCCGCTCATTGGGAGGGAAGGGAATAACCGGTGCGGGTGTGATGATAGGGACTCCTGAATATATGTCCCCAGAGCAGGTGGAGGGGAAGGAAGTCGACCAACGCTCAGATATCTATTCACTGGGTGTAATTCTCTTTGAAATGGTTACGGGAAGAGTGCCATTTGAGGGAGACACACCTTTTACGGTCGGTGTTAAACATAAAAGCGAGATTCCTGTAGATCCCAGGGAGATGAATGCGCAGGTTCCTGAGGATCTGAGTCGTATCATTCTGAAATGCCTGGAGAAAGAGAGGGATGCAAGGTACCAGAGTGCAGGCGAAGTCCGTTCGGAACTCGTAAGGATTGCAGAGGGATTGCCCACGACAGAGAGGTTTGTTCCTCCGAAAAGGCCCATGACCTCCAAGGAGATCACGGTAACGTTTAGTAAGAAGAAGATTCTTATCCCAGCTCTTGCGATACTCGTTCTTGCTGTTTTAGCAGTGGTTGTTA
>WTAW01000005.1 GCA_013139435.1 Candidatus Aminicenantota bacterium
GTTATTTTTTCCGCGCTTTCCGCCTCTGATTTTTTGGGCTTTTTTTGTTCTGTGTGTCGTTCAGTCATTTTTTTCGCAATGGAGACTTTAACATTCCCTGTCTGTCTTGGATTTTTTCTGGGATGGCCTGAACCTGTTTAGCTGACTCTTCTTCCAAGGATTAGAAAGGGCAAAGGAAATCCTACCCTGAAGAGAATGTTCCGGTTGTGGTTTTCCAGTTTTTTTGGGTTGCAGGCGAGGCCAGTAGTATTTTCTCACTTCTTCTTCGGGGAGATACATCATGGCTTTTTTTAGGAGTGTCTCCAGTTCTTTTTTAAAGGGATAACGGGGATTGAAGCTGAATATTCTCATCTTTCCTCGCAGCCGACTGTACAATACTCCATGGCTTTCCAATTTTTTCAGTTGATTTTGGACGGTGTTGAGGTTGAATCGAAAAGTCCGGGCGATCTCTCTTGCGTATCCTTCTCCATGGGAATAGAGGAAAAACAGGATCTTTTCCTTTTTTTCGGATTCAAAAAGCGGCTCCAGCATGGCTTATCCCATCAAGCTTCTATTGACCAATTCGATTGGTCAAACGACCTATCACATCGGTCATTCTAAAGCATAACAGCATATATGTCAAGTGAAACGATCAAATATCACGTGGTCTGTTTGGGGAGCGGACGCCATATAGGGGAATACAGGTGAGTTTAAGTTTGTGACAACTTTCAGTCTTTCATACTCTCGAAGACTTCGCTAATGATGCGGACACACTCATCCATCTGTTCCTTGGTGTGTTTGGCAGAGATTGAGAGGCGTAAGCGAGTCTTATTCTTCGATACGGCAGGATAGGTGACGACTCCGGTGTAGAGTCCCCTCTCTTGAATGCGTTTGCTGATCTCTCGAAGTCTCAGATCGTTTCCGGCTATGACAGGGACAACTTGAGACTTGGTGTCCGCGATATCCAGACCGGCTTCTTGAAGTTTATCATGTATGTAGTGGATATTTTCCCAAAGTTGGTCCCGTAGTGATTTGTCTTTTTTGTAGATCTCGAGCACCTTGAGGATCCCTGCAGCCGTGTGGGGTGCCATGGCGCAGGAAAAGACATAGGCACGTGCCGTCATCCTGAGATAGGTCATGAGCTCTTTTTTCCCAGCGACAAACCCGCCGATCGCTCCGAAGGCCTTGCTGAAAGTACCGATCGCAATATCGACCTCATCCTCGAGTCCAAAGTGCTCTGCCACTCCCCCGCCCTTCTCTCCGAAGATCAGTGTAGCATGGGCTTCATCCACCAGTATTTTGGCCCCGTACCTTTTGCAGATGGGGATCAATTCCGGGAGGTTGGCAAGGTCTCCATCCATGCTGTAAACACCCTCTATGCAGACCATGACACGTTTGGTCTTCACATTTTTGAGGACTTTTTCAAGATGGTTGGGATTGTTATGGGCAAAAACTTTGATATCCGCTCCTCCAAGCTGAACACCGTCATAGATGGACGCGTGAGAAACAATGTCCAACACGGCTACATCACCGGGACGTAAGATCGCTGAAAGAACTCCTATATTGGTCCCGTATCCGGTCGGAAAAACGATGGCCATCTCCTTACCTTTAAGCTGAGCGATCTCCTCCTCGAGCTGACGCAGCAACCCCGAGTAGCCACTGAGAAGAGGTGCTGAAACAGCACCCGTGCCATACTCCTCTACGGCTGCTTGCACAGCTTTCATGACCTCAGGATGATAGCTGAACCCCAGATAGTTGTATGAACAGAAGTTCAGGAATTTTCGGATGGAATTTGTGTTCCAGTCAAATACATCAATCTCAGTTTTTGGACTGGACATAAAGGGCTGGCCATAGATCATGTATTTTTTTTTGAAGGCATCTTCAATCAATTTGTAGAAGTATTCTGAGACCTCAAAGAGATCGTCACTCTCAAAGTCCTGGAAATCCGCTAAGGTGAAATTATCAGCGTTAAGCTTTTTACCTTCGAAGTCTTTTTTGCTCAGTGCCATCTTCGTCTCCAAAGATAAAGTTTTTATCATTAGTCCAGCCGAATGTCAATAATCAATAATTACAACCAGG
The DNA here is from genome assembly GCA_013139435.1 of Candidatus Aminicenantota bacterium. Taxonomy (GTDB): domain Bacteria; phylum Acidobacteriota; class Aminicenantia; order Aminicenantales; family Aminicenantaceae; genus WTAW01. The sequence continues at coordinate 2,059 of WTAW01000005.1, forward strand.
GAATTTTCCACTAATGGTTGACTCTTGAATTGGGCCTTTGCTAAAATTAGGATGATGACCGGCTGAGTGGCTCGAATGCTTGAGCAATTGGCTGTTATCACTTGCTTTTAGGTGGAACCACAATAAACGCTCATATGACTCAAAGAAGCACTCAGGAGCGTGATCACACCCCCTCATTTTCCTCTTTGGAAAATCAATACCTAGACTTTTCAAAAGGTAAACCTTCAGTGTTTTTGCAGGAAGGGTGGGTGATCGCCAATCACATTCTGGTCTCCTTTCATGTTGCATTTATCTCATCCGTTTTGGCACTCCCCACAGTGGAAATCCTAAAAGGTGAAGTGCTTAAGTTTATCTTCCTCAGCCCTGAGACGATTTTCTCGGCACTCTTCATGTATATCAGTTTCCACACAGGAATCGCACTGCACGAGATGGGACATTTCCTCACAGCAGCGAAACTCAAAGCACTCAATGACAACTCCCAGGAAGCAGCGGATCGGTTACTAAAAGGGAGTGCACTCCAGCGTTTTTTAGGATTGATCCGGATTTTCCTCCTGGCACCATACGGAAAGGCCATCGGAATTAAACGGGAAGGACTCAATTATTATCCTGATGCGCCCTATAACTTTGCTGTTGCTGCTGCGGGTCCACGTATGAGCCGCAATGTGGCGTTGATCTTTTTGCCTCCGGCAGTGACTTTGTTGGCGACCGG
>WTAW01000061.1 GCA_013139435.1 Candidatus Aminicenantota bacterium
AGACGCTCCATTAGCTGCTGAAGGTATTTATGTCCATGGATTTGGTCGCCCGCAATTTGTTTTGCAGCGAAGATCACTCTGTCCAGACACCGGATTTTCTCCTCTTTTTTATATGTCTGGATAGTCCCAGGCAAAATGATATTTTTCTCGTATCGGCACTGTTGTAGGCTCTGAAGTATAACCTCACCGAGATCATTTTTTGGCAGAAATCGCTCATCGGGGACGATCAGAAGACTTTTATCCTTTTCCACTTTCTCTCGCGCATACTCGAGGGCCAAAAGGGCATCTCTATCTACCAGAGCGCTCTCTTTTACGGCGAATTGCGCTATCGGTATTTCGATGTTGAAAACTAACCAGGCCAACCTTTCATTGTCTAGAATATCTGTCTCACGGGAGAATGTTTTTGGGCGCTCTGCGTGCTTTTTTTCGAGGATACGCTGGTCCTGGTAGGGTTTGTGTTGAGCCAGGAATGAGCAGGAGGGCGGACAGTGGATCTCCTTTTCTCTCAGTTGGCCGCAGCACAGGCTGCATATGGATTGACCCAGAGCAGGGCAGTGCCTTTTTCCCTTCCTTTTGTTACATTTCACACACTTAGCCATTTCTGGCTTATCATAATACAGGCATGACTTAAATGCAAAACCAGTGGAAACGCACAAAGTCGGGGAAAAAGATGATATCCGAAGGAGTAGGAGTCAATCATGCGTTCTCTTCAGGAGAAATGTATCAGTTGTCAGAGTTTTTATTTTTCGACGACCGAGCAAACCTTTGAGTGCTTTCTGCGCAGCCTTTTTCTCCGCTTCTTTTTTGGAATTTCCTTTGGCCTTCGCCAAGAGTTTGTTTTCTGCGAAGACTTTCACAACGAAACTCCTTTTATGGTAGGGTCCTTCTATGGTGACAGTTTTATAGATGGGCGCTGTAGCATTCTTCTTCTGGAGATACTCTTGAAGAGCTGATTTGTAGTTATTCACAAAGAATTTCTTTATGTTGATCCTTTTAAACAGAGACCTCAGGAACTTGAAAACAAAATCTCTGGCAGGCTCAATCCCCCCATCGAGATAGATGGCAGCGATGACAGCTTCGTAAACTCCCGCAAGAATAGTTTTTTTCTTTCTCCCTCCGCTCTTGTCTTCCCCCTTACCTAGACGAATACACATGTCGAATTTGACTTTCCTGGCGAAGTAATCTAAAGCAGTTGTGCTTGCTGCTGCCGATTTGAGCTTTGAAAGCTCCCCCTCTGAAAGCTCAGGATAAGCGCTACAGAGGAAATCTGCAATGATCAGGCCTAGGACAGAATCCCCCAAGAATTCAAGTACCTCGTTGTCCGAGATGTCCTCTTGTTGATTTTCATAGGCATAGGAGCTATGTGTCAGTGCCTGGAGCAACAGATTTTGGTTTTTAAATTGATATCCTATTTTCTTTTCACATTGGGCGATGTTTAGCTTCATGTATCTTCCTTTACAATTTTACTCGTCAAATGGATAAACTACGTTTCCCTTAACGATCGTTTTTACGGGGTATCCCCTCAGTTTCCATCTGTCAAAGGGACAATTCCGGCTCTTTGATTCGAATGTATTGACATCCACGATGATATCTTTGTTCAGGTCAAGAAGGGTGAGATCGCCATCTGTTCCGGCAGCGATCCTTCCTTTGTTTTTGAGCCCTAGAATCCGAGCTGGGTTGAGCGAGATCATCTCGATAAATCTTGATAGTGTAATCGTTTGTGTGTGGACAAAGCGATCGAGGATCAGAGAAACAGCCGTTTCCATGCCGATAACACCGAAAGGCGCTTGGTCGAATTCCACAGCCTTTTCATCCGGTGTGTGAGGGGCATGGTCTGTGGCGATAACATCGATGATGCCATCTCTCATAGCCTTGACCATTGCCTTGACGTCTGATCGGCTTCTCAAGGGAGGCTTCATTTTAAGATTGGTGTCATAATTTTTGAGAGATGCATCCTCTAATAGGAGATGATGTGGTGTCACTTCGGCTGTGACCTTGATTTTTTTTCTCTTGGCATTCCTGATGAGTGCTGCAGCTCCCATAACACTGAGGTGTGCGATGTGGATGGGTACATCGGTCTTTTCGGAAAGGAGGATGTTGCGAGAGACCATGATCTCTTCCGAGGAGGAGGGGATTCCTTTTAAGTCAAGACGGTATGAATAGCGTCCCTCATGCATGACGCCATCGCGGCTCAGCGCTTTGTCTTCACAATGGTCGATGATCAGAGTGCCTATAAGCTTGGAATATTCGAGGGCCCGGCGCATGACCTCACTGTTAAATACAGGTTGACCATCGTCAGAAAACGCTATGGCACCGGCCTTGGTTAGATCCGCCATATCGGTAAGCTCTTCACCTTTAAGCCCTTTTGTGACTGCCGCGATGGGAAAGACGTTCACCGCCGCATTTTTTTGTGCCTCGGAAACAATGAAATCAGTCACGCCCAGGTTATCATTCACAGGAGAAGTGTTCGGCATGCAGGCGATGGACGTAAAACCTCCCTTAGCTGCTGCACGGGTACCTGTGCGGATCGTTTCTTTGTTTTCCTGTCCCGGTTCTCGGAGGTGGACATGCATGTCGATAAATCCAGGGGCGACAACAAGGTCTGTCGCATCGATGGATTTTTGAGCTTTTGTATTTATGTTTTTGTTTATTTCTGAAATTATTCCATTATCGATGAGGACGTCCAGCTGGTCGTCTGTCTGGCTAGCAGGGTCGACAACTCTACCGTTCTTAATCAATATCTTCACGTTCTTTTCCTCAAGTCTAATCCCTCCCGCCTATTTGATCCCTCCTGGTTCTGTGATGAGGACTTCGTCTGTTTCATCGATCTCTTTAAAATGGACTTGTACGATCTCTCTCTTGGATGTGGGAAGGACTTTTCCCACATAATCCGCACGTATGGGAAGCTCTCTGTGTCCTCGATCGATGAGGATAAGGAGCTGGATCGTTTTGGGTCTTCCCATGTCGATTAGACTGTCCATGGCTGCTCGGATTGTCCTCCCAGTGAAAAGCACATCGTCGACGAGAAGAATATCTTTTTTTGCAACAGAGAAGTCTATCTCTGTCTTTTTGATCATATGCTGGCCTTCCAATTCTGAGAAGTCATCTCGATAGAGAGTGATATCCAGAACGCCGATAGGAACGTCGACCCCCTCCTGGGTTTTGATGAGGTTGTTCACCCTTTTTGCAAGGTGGACACCCCTGGTTCTGATTCCGATGATCACCAAGTTTTTTAAATTCCGGTTCCGTTCAGTGATCTCCGTTGTCATGCGTTGGATGGATCTTTTAATTTTTCGGGCGTCCATGACCCTGGCTTTTATTTTTTCTTCCATGAAGCAACTCCTGGTTTGGTGATACCCTATAACTCAGCGAATCTTTGATTTGACCGCATCATGTGAGGGGTGTTTGCTTAAAAAAATGCAATATTTCCGGCAAAATGTCAATAACCTATCCTATGAGACGGGGTGAGTTTCTTTTGATGTAGGGTCGGTTCCCCGAACGGACCGTTTGGGAAACGGTCCCTACATTCAAACCGGAAAGAGTCCTTCTGTCTGCATGTTTGCAAAAATCACCCTTAACGAGAAGAGAAGAAAACCTCCGCAATTTTGATATCCTTTTGGATCTGATGAGACAGTGCCTTGGGTGAATCGAAATTAATCTCATCACGGATCTTCTTCAGGAAGCGAATGTGGATTTTTTTACCGTAAAGGTCTGCGTCGAAATTCATGATATAGGTTTCAATATTTCTGTCTTTGTGTTGGAACGTCGGACATATGCCGATATTGGTGAGGGATGGATAATTTTTTCCGTCAAGGAGAACCTCGGAAAGGAATACGCCCTCCGGTGTGATCTCGTTTGGGGTCTGGATGTTGGCCGTAGGAAATCCGAGCGTTTTCCCTCTCGACTTCCCTTTGATGACCTCACCCTCGATCTCGTAGAACCTGCCGAGGAGGGTCGCTGCTTTTTCGATCTCTCCTTCTATGAGGAAATCGCGGATAATGCTGCTGCTCACAACTAATCCACGCACACTAACAGGAGGGATGGACCGCACATAAAAATCGAGTTTCCGCGCGAGGTGAGTGAGCGTATCGGTGCATCCTTCCCTGTTCCTGCCGAAACAGAAGTTCTCTCCGACGATAATCTCTTGGGCTCTAAGGGGTTTGAGGACAATATTCTCTATAAAATCTTGAGCGGTCCGGCTGGCTAGGTTTTTGTCGAAGTCCAGTATGAGAGCTGTATGAATGGGGAAGCGGCCTATTTCCCTTAGCCGTTGATCCATGGATTGCAGCATGTGTATCTGCCCTTTGCCAATGATTTTCTTAGGATGTGGCGAAAAGGTCATAACCACAGGGAGAAAGCCCTTCTGTTTGGCTTCATCAGTCAGAATTTGCAAAATTTTCTGATGCCCCAAGTGGACACCATCAAAATTCCCGATGGCGACAGATGTTTTTTTTGGAAAAGACGGAAAATTTGCGATGCCCTTTATGATTTGCATGGATCTATAAGGTTATGACCTTTGCCTTTTCCATGTATGCTATTCTGAGTTGGTGAAGACATTGGTCTAAGAAGATCTCCTCATCGGATCTTAAATTGCCTTTCGTTTTTTCTTTGAGCATGTCGAGCAGATCTATCAGACGCTGTGTGAGCTTGAGGTTTTCCTCTGTGTTCTTGGCTTCAGGGTCCTCTGTTTCCCCTAGCTCGATCAAGGCCTGGGTGAAAAAAGGGAGGACTAAAGAGCTGAAATCCAGTGGCGGCAAGATCTTTTTGTCCTTTTTCTCTTTTTCCTTTTTTTCTTTTGATTTGGGGCTTTCTTTTTTCTTGTTTTTTTCGGCCATCTTCTCTCCTAACTCTCAAGATTATTTGATCGAAGGGTTGGGATTGAAATTTATTACAGTTTCAGATAATTTGGTTACGTTGGAGAAAAATTCTACAACAAATCCGATATAAATTCAAGGAAGCTCAAAATGGAAGAGGCAAAGCTTGCAGGCCAAAAATTCGAACAATTGATCAAGATCCTGGATACCCTTCGGGGAGAGAATGGGTGTCCATGGGATAAAGAGCAGGATGAGCAGTCCATATCCAATTATTTCCTGGAAGAGGTTTATGAGACCCTTGATGCCATTCTTTCTGGAAATACGCCCTCTGTCGCCGAAGAACTGGGAGATGTCTTGATGGAGATTGTCTTTTTAGCGAGGATTTACAAAGAAAAAAAGGCATTCACGATGTCAGACGTTGTGGAGAACATCAATCAGAAGATGATCCGTCGACATCCCCACGTTTTTGGCGGCAAGACGATCACCTCTTCTTCAAAGGTCTTGGATGATTGGAATCAAGGAAAACAGAGGGAGAAGAAAAGGCAGTCTTTGTTTGATGGGATCGTCAAGATGGCTCCTGCTCTCCATTCGGCCTATCAGATCGGACTACGCGTGTCTTCCTATGGTTTTGATTGGAAAAATCCATCAGATGCTCTGGAAAAAGTCAAAGAGGAGATCTCTGAGTTGGAGAGAGCCTTGGAAATAGGGGATAAGGAACACATATTCCAAGAGATGGGTGATGTTTTTTTTGCTCTGACGAATGTCTCACGCCAGTTGGGTGTCAATCCTGAGATTGCTATGAAGAAGGCCAATGAAAAATTCATGCTGAGGTTTGAGTCTCTTGAAAAAACTTTGGTTGAGAGAGGAAAAAGCCTCAGTCAGACCACTCTCGAAGAGATGGACGAGATTTGGGAACAGATCAAAGATCGAGAGTCATGAAACGAACCTCTCCGTTTTAGGAATCAGGCCTATCCCGTTGGAGAAGGCTGGCTTTGATAAATTCATCTAAGTCTCCGTCCAAGACTTTGTCCACGTTGCCTGTTTCTACGTTCGTTCTGACGTCTTTGATCATGCGGTAAGGATGGAGCACATAAGACCGGATCTGATTTCCCCAGGCGATCTCACCCTTTGCGTCTTCCAGTTTTTCGAGCTTTTCGCGCTTTCGTTTCTTTTCCAGTTCATAGAGACGGGATTTGAGCACTTTCATAGCACTGGCCTTATTTTTGTGTTGAGATCTTTCATTCTGGCACTGGACAACAATTCTAGTGGGCATATGAGTGATCCTCACGGCTGAATCCGTGACATTTACGTGTTGGCCGCCACGGCCGGATGCTCTGTAAGTGTCGATGCGCAAGTCTTCAGGATTTATTTCGATCTCGATATCTTCTTCAATCTCTGGATATGTAAAGACCGCTGCAAATGAGGTGTGGCGTCTTTTGTTGGCATCGAAGGGCGAGATCCTGACCAATCGATGAACGCCTGATTCTTGGCTCAGGTTTCCGTAGACATAATCGCCCTTGATGCGGAGTGTCGCACTTTTCAGCCCTGCTTCCTCTCCAGGTTGGCTGTCCAATAATTCTGTTTTGTATCCCTTCCTTTCTGCGTACCTGATATACATCCGCAGGAGCATCTGGGCCCAATCTTGAGATTCGGTCCCTCCTGCACCTGGATGGATGGTGAGAATAGCATTACGAGAATCGTCGGGATCCGTAAATAGGGCTTGGAGTTCTGTCTGCTCCAATTCATTTTCAAACGATATGATTGTTTGTTTGAGGTCCTCCTGGATGTTTTCCCCCTCTTCGACCAGTTCGAGCAGGACCTCGAGTTCTTCCTTCTTTTCGATCACTGAAGAACGCGCTTGGATATCTCGTTCCAATCGCTTCTTTTTTTGCTGGAGGAATAAAGATTTTTGTTGGTCGCTCCAGATATCGGGTTTGGTAAGTTCTTGATTTACCGCTTCGAGCTCTTTTGATTTTTGACCCAGGTCAAAGAAAACCTCGTAATTCTTCGAATTTGGCAAGCAGTGTTTTGCTTCTTTCCTGGAGTTCGGAAAGGTTCTGTTCAGGGGAGAAATCGCTATCTTTCATTTCGCCTCTTTATGACGGCAAGAATAAGGAAAAAGACCGTCAAAGTCAAGCTGATATAGGGTAAAACATCACCGTGTTTTGTGTAAATTGTGTTTGGGTGCAGGGGAGTGATGGTGTCGTACAAAAACGTCCGAGTCATCAATTCAGATCGAGAGAGGATCCTCCCATAGGGATCGATGATACCGCTGACACCTGTTGTAGCCGCTCTGAGAAGATAACGCCGATTCTCCACTGCTCTGAGCACTGCCATGGCAAAATGCTGATAAGGGGCTGAGCTTCGTCCATACCAGCCATCATTGGTGATCGTGACCAGAAAGCTAGCTCCGTTTTTAGCAAATTTGCGGACAAGGTTTGGAAATATGATCTCGTAACAGATCGGGGAGCCGAATCTGATCCTTTCATGTTCATGGAGTGTAAACTGATCTCCTGGTGTGATATCGCCGATGGCGTGGGTTATGAGCGAGATGAATGCAAACACCTTTTTGTAGGGTGTGTATTCGCCGAAAGGAACGAGATGAATTTTGTGGTATTGACTTTGGGAGAGGTCTGGTTTCAGGCAGATCGCTGTGTTGTAGTATTTTGCATCTCCCCCTATCTCGGTCTTTTCGTTTGTTCCGAGAAGCAGTGTACATCCTGTGTCCTGAACAAATTGAAACAGCCTCTCCTTGAATTCCTGGTAAATACCGAGTGAGCATCCGAAACACAGCGGTACAGTAAACTCGGGCCAAATGATCAGATCGTTATTTTTCAGGCTGGCATCGAGACTCAGCTGCAAGTGTTGGTTGAAGAGGGATTCGATCTCCTGGAAGGACAACTGTCCCCATTGTATGTCTGAAGAGACATTCCCCTGGATGACGGCTGCGGAGAAAGAATTTTCCTGAGCCGGAATATCTTTGATGCTCACAAACCCGCTCACGTGGATGAGAAAGACCAGTGCAAGAGTTGCAAAGAAGGGAGCCTTTTTGCCCGTTTTCATCGAGAGCACAAAAAGACTCTGGAAGAGCACAAGGATAAATGAGAGACCGTAGATGCCGGTTATCGAGGCCATCTGGATAAAGTAGAGATTCTTGTACTGGCCATAACCGAGAAGGCCCCACGGGAATCCCGTTAATATGTGTGTGATGATGAGCTCAAACGAGACCCACAGGAAGGGAGCGAGGAAGAAACTCAGGATAGGGAAGGACTTATGAATCTGAGTAAAGCATAGAGAAAATGCCGCCCACGTAAGTCCGAGTACACACATGAATCCCACATAGATGAGAAGGCTGATGGGGACAGAGAGGCCTCCATAATGGGAGGGAACAGCTGGGATCCAATACAGTAGTACGGCATAATACGAAAATCCGGCCATCCAACCGAGGAGGAATCCCCGTCCTGGATTTTTTTTTGAAAGTACAAGAAAAAGGGGGATGAGGGAGATCCAGGAGAAAAAAGCCAGATTAAACTTGGGAAAGGCCAGGGCCGTGATCGCGCCGCTTAATACCACCCAAAGAACATCCCTAGTTTTGATTGTCATGAATCCATCCCTTATAACTATAGCACGCGCTTTTTCTTCGGATCGCACGGCAGAAAAAGACAGGTGGTGTGGATCAAACGGATTGAAGATACAAGCAACTCAGCGGCGCCAAATAAAATAATCAGATTTTTGCTTTCCCTGAGTTTGTGCAACCTTTCCCAACTCTTCTTCAGCCTGGACCCTTGTCTCATAACCACCTACTCGAACCTTGTAGAGCGGGTTTCTTTCAGTCGGAGTCGGGTCGAAGACCTGGGTAGGAAAGCCCTGATCCTTCAATTCCTCTGCTATCGCATAGGCGGAATCCCTGTTCTTGAATGCTCCGATCTGAATGTAATAGCCGCTACTTCTTGGAATGGGGGCAGGTTTCGTTTTGGCTTCTACTTTCACTTTCTGATGGGATGCCAATTCTTCGCGAATTATGTCTTTGGGCTGTTCTGCTGGTTTCTCTGTTTCTGTCGATTTTTCCTCGGGCTCTTCAACCGGCTTTGGCTCTTCTTCGACAACACGTTCTGTTAGAGGTTCAGAAGCGAATTGGGTGGTATCCGCAATTTGAGCCTGCTTTTTACCTACGGACACACCCAGCAAAAAGATTACGACACCCAGTGCGAGAATTGCGATAAAGATCAAAACAAGTTGAGAGCTGGAGAGCTGAAGTTCTCTGTAATCTTTATTAGTCATTTTCCTGTCTTCTTAAATTTTACTTATTTTCTGGCATAAAAGCCTTTATCAAGTCAAGAGGGATGGGGAAAATAATCGTTGAATTTTTTTCGGTAGCCACCTCTGAAAGGGTTCCCAAAAATCTGAGTTGGAGAGCTTGAGGGTTTCCTGAGATAACATCCGCAGCCTTTCTGAGCTTGTCCGCAGCTTGAAATTCTCCCTCAGCATGGATAACCTTGGCTCTTCTTTCTCGTTCTGCCTCTGCCTGTTTAGCGATGGCCCTGACCATATTGTCCGGTAGGTCGACGTGTTTCATTTCGACGAGTTGAACTTTGATCCCCCAAGGGTCGGTGTGTTTATCGATGATCTCTTGGAGATGCATGTTCAGTTGTTCTCTTCCTGAAAGAAGATCATCGAGCTCCACCTCACCTAAAACACTCCTGAGGGTTGTCTGGGCTAGCTGAGATGTGGCGAAAACAAAGTCTTGAACTTCCAGGACTGCATTTTGGGGCTCCATGACCCGGAAATAGACCACGGCATTGACCTTGACCGATACGTTGTCCCTGGTGATGACATCCTGAGGCGGGATGTCCATGACCACGATCCGCAGACTGACTCTGACCATCCGGTCGATCGGGGGGAACACAAAGATCAGACCTGGCCCTTTAGGTTTGCTCAACACACGTCCAAGCCGGAAGATCACGCCTCTTTCATATTCTCTCAGGATTTTGATCGAATTCAGGAGATAGAGCACGATAAGGGCGACGGCGATTACTGGAAAAGTTAACATTTTTGCCTCCTCATAGGGGATCTTAGGAATTTTTTTAACTCCTAATCCCCTTAGTTATTTCAAATTTATTTGTTCTTGCTTGTGTTTATACCATAAGACTGGATAAAGAGCTATCAGAAATGTCTACACTTTAGTGACGTTGATTTTTAAATTCTCGAGGACCTCACTGACCTTCACTTTTGCCCCCTGCGGGATGTCTTGCTGGGCTTCTGCGTTCCAGATCTCCCCATGGACAAAGACCTTGCCTTCTGGATTGAGGTCGGTCCGGGCCACTCCGATTTTACCGACGAGACCTTCTTTACCCGTGAGGGCTTTTCTCATATGGACGCGTACGGCCAGTATGATCAGAAAGAGAAAGATCAGAGAAAGACCGAGGGCAACAGGGATGATGAACATAAGACTCGGGCGTAATTCAGGGATGGGAGCGTCGATGAGCATGATAGATCCTATGACCATTGCCAATACTCCTCCTACAGATAAGATGCCATAGCTTTGAATTTTAAGCTCTAGGATAAACAGGCCTATGGAAAGCAGGATTAAGATCAAACCCACATAATTGATGGGCAGAATCTGGAATGAAAAGATGGCAACAAGAAGGCATAATCCCCCGAGCACACCGGGAAGAATCGCTCCAGGATTCGAGAACTCAAAATATAGTCCCAATAATCCAAGCATGAGAAGGATGTACGCCAGGTTCGGGTTTGAAATGGTCAGGAGGAACTTTTGTCTGGCTGTCATGGGCAAGTCGACGATCTCTTCGTCTTGGAGATCCAAAATTATCTCTTCCCCATCGAATTTTTGAATCGTCTTGTTGTGGAAAAAATCGATGATCTCCTGTTCGTCCTTCGCGATCAAGTCGATAAGGCCCCCCTCTAATGCTTCTTTTTCTGTGTAGGAGAGACTTTCCCGGACAGCATCTTCGGCCATCTTTGCGTTCCGGCCTCTTTTTTCCGATATAGATTTGATGTATGAAGCCGCATCATGTGTGACCTTATCGGCCATGGTCTCGTCCATCTGCTGTCCAGTGATCGAAATGCCCACAGGATGGGCTGCACCCGTGTTGGTCCCTGGGGCCATAACAAAGAGATCACAGGCAACGCCTATAAAGAATCCTGCAGATGCAGCGCGAGCACCACTGGGACTCACAAAGGCCACAACTGGGGTTTTGGTGCTCAGGATCTTTTCGATGATCTCTCTCATCGATGTGTCCAGACCGCCCGGTGTGTTGAGTGAGATAATGATGAGGCTGGCATTCTCCCTGTCCGCTTTTTCGAGGGATTTCAAGATGTATTCTGAGGTGATGGGATGAATGGGAGCATTGACTGTGATTTTGATGATAGATCCGTAGCCCAGAGTCGTCAGACACAGAATGAGAAGGACGGGGAAGAAGTATCTTTTCACCTTGATTTCATTATAAATAGGCGCTCTGGCCAAGTCAATGCTTTATATTGGAAATGCTCACCGTTTTCGATTATATCTTGAATGCGAGTATGGCATGGATTAGAATAAAAATTGGCGATGAAAAGAAATGCGTGTTTAGTTTTTTTTCTCATAGTCTCTTTCTATGTGTTCAACCTTCATGCTGTGGATTCTGCTCCGTCCCTGGGAAAGAAAATCCAAGAGGCCGAGGAACATGATGTGACTGTAACCCTTAAGCTCATCCAGGTTTATGTCACTGATAAGAAGGGGAATCCAGTAATGGATTTGGAAAAGGACGATTTTGAGCTCTATGACAAAGGCAAGTTAAAGACGATCACAGACTTTGAAAAACATGTCCTGACTGTGCCTGTTTTCGAGGCAACTAAAGAAGAAAAAAAAGATGAAACTGTACCTCTGGCAGATACTACTAAGTTGAATCGAAAGTTTTTTCTATTTTTTGATTTTGCGTTTAATACGACTCGCGGAGTCTTGGACTCAAAAAAGGCGGCCTTACATTTTATTGATGAGTATCTCCAGCCCACAGATGAAGTGGGACTCCTCTCTTTTTCTGCGGGGGAAGGCCTAGTCCTTCACGAAATTCTCACAACAGATCACCATAAAGTCCGGGAAGTGGTTGAAGGTTTTGGGATAAAGAAGATCTTAGGCCGAGCTGAAAATTTGGAGAGGCAATACTGGCGACAAGTCATGGAACTGGATGAGTTGAGAAAACAAGGCGCTGATCCGTTTGAAATGGCGATAAAGGAGCAGGAGAAGGAAGTCCTGGAAACTGCAAGGATCGAATTTCAATTCCAAATCTCGTCCTTTATAAAAACTGTCAAAGATCTGGCAAAAGCTTTGCGCTATCTTCCAGGGTACAAGCACATTATTCTGTTCTCTTCGGGGATTCCAAGGGTGGTGTTTGAGGGGACTCTTGTGAATACAACGGAAGTAAGGCAAAGAGATCGGTTTGAAGCTGGGACGTGGGGGAATTGGAAATTGCGCACAGATTATGAAAACATGAATAAAGAACTCGCCACTTCTAGCTGTGCGGTGCATACAGTGTATTCAGCGGGGAATCTACCCGGCCTCAATGAGGATATCGAAACCGATTATGCTGTCAAAGATGGCGGTATGATCAATGGACAATTATCAGGGATCGCTCCTTTGCAGTGGATATCTGAAGCCTCAGGGGGAAAACATTTCGGAAATATAAAGAATTATGATTCGATCATGAAAGAGATCCAAAGCTTTACTGGTTCTTATTATGTTTTAGGCTATTATATAGACGAAAAATGGGATGGCAAGTACCGCAAACTCAAAGTCAAAGTTAAACGTAAGGGTTGTGAAGTGTTTGCTCAAGAAGGATATTTTAACCCGAAACCATTCTCCAAATACTCCAAACTCGAAAAACAGTGGCACTTTTTAGAATTAGCTCTGATCGAGAATCCCAGGTTTCAGACGCCTCTTTCTTTGCCTTCCAATGCTCTTTCTTGTGAAGTTGATGGATTTCCATGTTTTCTCATGCTCTCAATAATACCCGCAGGGAATTTCGATGAGATCTTTGGTGAGAAAGTCGAGATCGTCAATCTGATCTTTAATGATCAGAACGATGTCGTCAGTTTAAAAAGAGTGGAAGTGGATTTGTCCAAATACCAGAAGGGCGATGTATACAATTACAGCGTTTCATATCTTCCCCCGGGGAAATACAGAGGCCGTGCTGTCATAAGAAATCTGGATACAGGGAAGGCAGCAATCGCTTCATCCGAAGCTATCATTCCAAACGATTTGGAGGAAGGGATCCGGTTGTATCCACCCCTATTGATTATCCCTAAAACAAATTCAATTTATATCAATACCAGAGGTATTAAGAAAGAAGTGGGAGAGAAGGAATATTCCGCATTGTCAAGCATCTATCCCTTTGATGCTTTGAAATATTCACCCCTTGTGGGAGAACTCGAGAGAGGCATCCCTGAGCTTCTTGTGCTCGCTCGTGGTTATGTTTTAGACATGCCAGAGGGTGTTGTCAAGTTTTATACTCGACTTGTTTATGAACCAACTTGGGAAGAAGTTCCTATCCGTATCACCGTTAGAAAAACTGGGGGAGTATTCACATTCACTGTTCCCACGGGTGATCTGCTTCCTGGGAGATATTATTTGTATCTGTTTGCTGAAGAGCAGGACACACATGCAAGAGCAAATGTGAATACAACATTTATGGTCAAACAATAAGAATCCTATCGCCATATTAAAGTCATTTTCCTTTATTAAATATAACCAAGTATTCCAAGTTGTTTTCTAACAAAAAAACCTGTTATATTTTCAAACTGAGAATTTTCAATCTTTCTTTCTGTTATGCTTAAGGAATTGTAGTCCTTTACTCGATATAAAATAGCAAATTTCTCCAAATTCACCACATTCAGTCTCTTCAATAAAACCTAAATGTTCAAGTTCATTAAGAATAATTTGCAGGTCTGACATTTCCTTTATAAATTTTTGAATGTACAAAGCCTCTATATTACTTAATTTTTCAGTTTTATTTGAAATATTAGCTAGAATTTCTAGAATAAAGAGCACTTCTTCTTTTGGTTCCAAATTTTTTAGCGATATCTTTAAGTGACTCAATACTTCATTTTCACTTCTTAATGTTTCATTAATTTTAATAATGCGATTTGTTTTATCCCTAAGCTCATCTAGAAGCTTTATGAATCTTTTGTTATCAGCAAGGATTTCTTTAATATTTTTGTCAGATAGTTCATTTTTTAATTGGTCTGCTAATTTTTTGTTCTTTTCATTTAAGGAGTAGACTAGGATAAAGAGTATAAGAATCAAAGTTAACAAACCTATCTCAACTTGAAATAGGAAATCAGCTATTTTTTTTGTTGATTCCCAAAGATTTAGGTTAGATGTAACAGATTTTATAATAGCACTTACTAAACATACTCCAATTACTCCAAAAAACCACTTAGACAAATTTATTATTTTGTTTTTTGTTTCTTTTTCCTGAGTTTCCATAATTTACCCTTTAATCAACTTATATCACACAGCAAAAATGGAAGTCAATCAGCTGCCACCACCTCTCTTCAGCCAGGACTTTTTAGCTCCTGGCTTTTTTATTTTCCAGGGGTAAGGACAGCTTTGGTGGAAATGGTCGGAAACCAATTATATTATCATATATGGAAGAGGTAAGGTTTCCCCTGGCAGTATGTTGGTTTCCACAGAAGACGCTAAAAAACTCTGTATTATATCCGTAGAAACAGAACATTGCTCAAACAGCAAACATCAAAGTACCAGAAAGTTTCAGGGAAAGACTGGAAATATTAGGATTTGCTTGAGTGCAGGTGGTACTTGAAGAGAAGCTAGTTGATCTTGAAGTTGAAGAGGAGATGTGGAATGAGAATGTTGAAAAGATGATTGATGTGGTAGACAGCTTAAAAGACTTTGAAAAGAAATTTAAAAAAGCTAATGACAAAACTAGAAAGCTCATGATAAAGTTGATGACAAAGAAAATCATAGCTAATTTTTACAAGGGAGACCTACCTAAAAAGGTTTTACCACAACATAACAGAATGCAATTGCATTTTGTTTGGTGTGATGAATTTCAAATACTTTTTGATGTTGGAATAGTGAAAAAAACTGAAGAATGGAACAATACCCAAAAGAAAAAATACACACTCACAAAACCAAAAAAGACTAAATTATCTAGCGAAAAAGCAGAGCTTGACTTTTTATTTTCAATAAGTTAAATATTATAGGGAAAAGGAGATTCGGATGATCAAGAATGATATTGCCCTCGCCATCGAAGATAGATCTGAATTCAGCAGGGCTAAATCATTACTCATTGTTGAAACGATTCTGGCGTCTTTGAAAGATGCCCTAATCAACGATGAGAAGATAGAGATCAGAGGGTTTGCCAGCTTAAAAGTTGTGGATAAAAAGACTGGATATGGACGGGATATCCGGAGGAAAAAACAAATCAAAATAAAAAGGGGGAAACGGATCAAATTTAGACCCGGTCAAGATCTCAAAAACCTCACCTAACTTGTGTAATCCTGGAACTCCAACACTCCATTCTTTAATATCTCTCGTCAATTTTTTTCAATATGTCTTTGACCTTTCCTTTTGGAGGGATGCCAATGACTAAATACAAGATTAAACCCCTTGCCCCAGATAAAGTGAAAACCTATTCCCTCAAGTCGAGAAAGAGCAAGGTCGATACCCACACATTTGCCAAAGTTCTTTCCGGGGATGAAACGATTGCTACCTTCATTGATAGCTTTCCCGATATTTTAGCCGGAAAGGATTTTAAAAGCTTCATAAAGAGAGCAAAAAAAGCAAAAGAAGGGAATAAACCCATTATCTTTGCCCTGGGCGCACATGTGATAAAGGTGGGTCTGAATCCTCTGATCATCGATCTGATGAAATCGGGGTGGATAAGCGCTCTGGCTCTCAACGGAGCTGGAATCATACATGACTTTGAAATCGCATTTGCAGGACATACCTCCGAGGATGTGGCCGCCCAGATCAAGGACGGGCAGTTTGGAATGGCCAGGGAGACAGGAGAGCACTTAAACAAAGCGATAGCTAAGGGATCGAAGAAAAATTTGGGATTGGGTGAGGCCGTCGGAGCGATGATCTCTTCCTCCGATTTTCCTCATAAAGACCTCAGCCTTTTGTCTTGTGCTTATGACCTCAACATTCCTGTGACCGTTCATGTCGCTCTAGGAACGGATATCATCCATTTTCACCCCGACGTCAACGGGGCCGCTATCGGTAAAATTTCCCTCAATGATTTTTTTCTGTTTTGTTCCCTTGTTGAAAGATTGAATGGGGGAGGGGTGTATGTGAATGTCGGGTCCGCAGTCGTTTTGCCCGAAGTCTTCCTCAAGGCCGTGTCTTTCGTCAGGAACAGGGGCAGTGTTCTTAAAAACTTTTCCACGGCTGTTTTTGATTTTAATCTCCATTACCGTCCCTACGAAAATGTTGTACGAAGACCTTTGATGAATAAGAAGGACGGATTTTACTTCATCGGACACCATGAGATTATGATCCCACTCCTTGCCGCTTCCTTAAAATCAACTTCCATATAGGAGTTGATAATCCATCATAAGATTTCGGAAGACGATCTCTGTCTGCTCTATCGTGTTTTGGATTCTTCCAGAAGTGTCGATGCGGTAATCGGCGAACTGGGCCTTTTTCTCTGGGTCCATCTGACTTTGGAATTTTTTTAGTGCGTCTTTGTGACTGATTTGATCGCGCTCCATCAAACGCGTTATTTGTATCTCTTTTTTGCAAAACGCGATGATGATCCTATCAAAAAAATCGGCAAAACCCGCCTCGATCGTCAGGGCCGCTTCGGATACAAATATCTTATAATCGCCCTCTTTCCTAAGTGTATAGATGATTTCCTTTTTCTTTTCGAATACGAGGGGATGAATGATGTTATTGAGGAATAGCCGTTCTTTGTCATCAGAAAATACGAGCTCCCCCAATTTCGAACGGTTGATCGTCCTGTCGGGATTGAGGATTTCTTGTCCAAAATGGGCAACGACCGCTTCCCATGCAGGGTTCTCGGGATCCATGAACTCGCGAGCGACGAGATCAGCATGGTGAATGTAACACCCTAGCTCTTCAAGGACTTCTGCAATTACACTCTTACCCGAAGCAATTCCCCCTGTTAGAGCGACAGTGAGCATATCGAAGGCGTGTCTCGGGCAGGATGCGGGATTACCGTTATGATCGACCTATTTCTTTTCGTCCTCAAACTGGAAGTCTTCATCAAAACTGAGGGCGATACCCTGCTTTTTCCCCTCCTTGTCGAGCTTTTGGAGCCGGACTGTGAGCCCACCAAGACGGAGCTTGGTTTTTTCCCCTCCTGTGACTTTGCTGGGAATTTCAACCACAAGATTAAGCTTGGAGCCAACGGTAATACCAGATTCCAGAGAAAAGTAGGCCCCCCCGGAGCTTATGTTTTCGAGTATTGTCTCTTCCTTAAATTTTGATCCTTGTGGGAGAGTCCCCTCAACGATGGCTGACAGAGGAAGTTCAAAACGCCATTCTTGGCGTCGGTCGGCATTTCGGTCTATACGAGGAAGGATGGTTTTTGATTTTTTTTCATCGTTTGATTTTTTTGATTCTTTTTTCATTGTTCCTCTACTCCCCAATGGTTTAAAAGAGTGCAGAATTAATAGCGTATAGTGCCAACTGAAGACGGCTGTGTGTGTCAAGTTTTGCATAAATACTTTTGATGTGGGATCTTACAGTGTTCTTGCTGATAAACATTGCTGAGGCGATCTCATCATTGCTTTTGCCCTGGCCGATGAGTCTAAGAACCTGAAATTCAGTGGGAGTGAGCTGGTCGAGTGTTTTTTCTTTGAGATCACGTCCTACCACAGAAATGATTCGGTCCATTATGCTGCTCATCTTATCTCTTGGCAACCATATTTCGTCCTTGTTGATGATCCGGATGGCTTCGGGAAGTTGGTTGGCTGGGTCGTTCAGGTCGAAGTACCCTCGTACGCCCACATTCATGAGGCTCACGACCTCTTCATGAGAAGGGATGTTTCCCAGGAGCATAAGCTGTGATTTCTTGTCGTCTTCTGAAATATCCCTGATGGCTTTGCAGATCTCTCGGATATTGGGTAATGGTTCAGAATTTGCAAAAAGGACGATGTTTGGGCGGAGTGTTTTTATGGATTCCAAAAACGACTCGATCGTGCTTTTTTCAATATTCACAACTTCCAGTTCTTTATCCGCATCGATCGCTTTTAAAATTCCCGAGAGTATCAGGTCAGAAATGCAATAGATCAGAACACTGATTTTTTTAGAATCTGATGCTTGAGATTTCTTATTATTCATTGCTATCTCTTCTTTTTCCCCCTTTAGACGTATTCATTCACCTTTCATTTTTGAGGATATGTTATAAGAACAAAATTTTTATGTCAAGAACCTTCAGTGCCTGTTTGTATGAATAGTCCAGGATAGATGAGTATTGACATAATACAAATGAAGAGGGGAGAAAACGAAACAGGCCGGATCAACGGACCTATGAGGTGTTTTGGATCTTATAGGATCGGTCTAAACGGATGATGACGAGCTGTTTTTTCCGACTGTCTGTCTCTGTTTGAACAAAGACAACTTCACCGGATATCAAAAGGTTGAGATGAGACTCGAGTATCAATGTTTTGGGAATCTGCAAACACAGGTTGATTCTTGTGCCGATGGTCACTTTGACTTTGAGCCAAAAGGAGGCTTCCTGAGAGCTTATGGATGATATCTTTGTCCGTTCTTCGAATTCTTCTCCTTTAGCGTTAGCCCCTGAAACAAGTGCTGGCACTGAGAGCTCAAAGTAACGTTCCTGCTTTTGTACGGTTGTTTTATTAGGTACAGATGCCTTATCGAGAGTTCTTGTCAAGTCCATTTCACGCCCATTGTGTCAGACATCCTATGCACAATCAATCGCTTCTAAGGATGATTTCCAGGGTGATTTTTTGTTCCCCTTTCTCATCGGAAGAGGTTAAATCTATGGCTAATCTGAATTTTTCACAAAAATTGTCAAACACTTCCTAACCTGGATTATTCACGAGTTGAGTGGTAGGTCGGGTCGGTTGCTGCAGCGGTGAGGAGGTGGCCCATGAAGTTTGGGCGAGAGGGTGTTATTTTTGCGAGTCGATAATATATTTACTCGAAAACTTGAGTGATACGCGTTGTTTTGAGCTTTTGCCTTTTAAGACTTCTACAAAGATGACTTTCCCTTTGATGACGAGCTTGAGATCCTTTCTGTCTGCTAACTTAGGTGGAAGGTCTATGATGAGTTTGAGCTCGCTTCCCAAAGCCACAGGATTTGTCAACCAAAAGGATGAGCCATGATGGCTTATATAAGATAAAACCGTCTTCTCTTTGAAGTCTTTCCCCGATTCTTCCTGGCCCTCGATCAGAGTTGGAAGAGATAGATTGAATCCCTGTTCTTTTAGGGCGGTGTTAACATTGAAATTATCTGATGATTCGTATGACATAAGCGCTTCCTTTTCCAATTTTTTATGCCAAAGTTAAAATGCCACAGCTCCTGTAACATGGTCAATCACCCTTTTGGATGAAATTAGGGGTGAATTTCCTTCTGTCGTTTTATCACCTCGTTTCACCCCTGGAAATGAGAAAGATATTACCCGTATCATCTTTGTGGGAAATGGATCGTTTCCTTTTGTTTCGACCGCATCAATTTTTTGTGTTTGTGCTGTGGCCTCATCAAATTTTAAGTGAACCTTCCGAAGTTCTCTATGTGATTGACTCCAAAGGATTTATGCAGGAAATCAATAATATGACCACTATATATAGCCTATATTAGGAGTGCTGTATACAATATATTGCACTTGAAACTCTTTTAGTAACAACGATCCGTTAGATAAAAAATCACGATTTTGCCATATCACCCCTCAGTGCTGACGGGCACTTGAGATTGGCGCTTTCTTGACAAAATTGGGGACTGCGGCTAGAATGACCAAGAATTTTGGCCACGGGAGATTGAAGTGAAAAAAGAAGATCGATTCGTTAAGCAAATTACGCCCAAAAGTGTTGATTTTTCAAAATGGTATGGTGAGATCATTCGCAAAGCTGAACTCGCAGACTATGCTCCCATGAAGGGGATGATGATCATCCGGCCTTATGGGTATGCTATTTGGGAAAATCTGAAGGCCCAATTGGATAAGAGGATCAAGGATTCGGGCCACTCTAATGCGTATTTTCCACTGTTTATACCCGAGTCTCTTCTCGCAAAAGAAACGGAACATCTTGAGGGATTCTCTCCTGAAGTAGCTTGGGTGACTCATGGTGGCCAAGAAGAATTGGAAGAGCGTCTGGCTGTACGCCCCACTTCTGAAGCGATCATTGGCAGCATGTATTCCAAATGGATCAAGTCCTGGCGTGACTTGCCTTTGTTGATCAATCAATGGGCGAATATCGTCCGCTGGGAAAAGGTCACACGACCCTTTTTGAGGACGACTGAGTTTTTATGGCAAGAGGGCCACACCGTGCATGAGACATCAGAGGAAGCTCAGGAAGAAACACTGATGATCCTAGCGATGTATAAAGAGTTTGTGGAGTCCGAGTTGGCTATCCCAGTGATTTCAGGGATTAAATCAGAACGCGAAAAATTCGCTGGGGCACTGGCCACCTATGCCATCGAAGCGTTGATGTCTGATGGCAAAGCCCTTCAAATGGGGACATCCCACAATTTGGGCCAGCACTTTTCAAAAGTTTTTAATATCCGGTATGAGGACAGGAACCAGAATATCCAGTATGCATGGCAGACATCGTGGGGCATGTCCACACGACTGATCGGAGCACTGATCATGGCTCATGGAGATGACTCTGGATTGAGATTGCCCCCTAGGATCGCTCCGATCCAGGCTGTCATTGTGCCCATTTCCCTGGGAAACTGGAAGGATGAGGTACTCCCTGTTGCTGTGAAGATCCAGAGTGAATTGCATGAAATGGGTCTGCGCGTGGAGCTCGATCAAAGGGAGGAATTCACTCCTGGGTGGAAATTTTCCGAGTGGGAGATGAGAGGAGTTCCTATAAGGATTGAGATCGGTCCTAGAGACGTTAAAGAGAACCAGGCTATTTGTGTGAGACGTGATAGCGGCAAAAAAGAACCTGTGCCGCTTGATGCTTTAGCAGTAAAGCTACCCGAGCTCCTGTCTGATATCCAAAAATCTTTGTATGCAAAGGCCCTGGAATTTCAGATGACCAACACTCATGATATCGAGAGCTACGAGGAGTTTAAAGCCACTCTTGAGGAACAACGAGGATTTCTCAGGACGTTCTGGTGCGGTAAAACGGCATGCGAAGAAAGGATCAAGGAAGAGACTATGGCCACGATACGAGTGATTCTCCTAGAAGAGGATAAATCAATAGGTGGAGAAAGATGCATTCTGTGCGGAGAAAAATCTGAACACCTGGCCTATTTCGCCCGTGCATACTAAATCTGAATCATTCATAAAAACTGTCGATTTCCTTATAATTAAAACTCTTAATTCTTATAATCGACATTTTTTACCCTTCGGGCGAGCTGATCTCACCGCATCTACTTCGTTGCGACCCATTCGAAGTGGACGACCACGTCTTCATGGGCCGACGCCTAGCATATGCAGCAACCTCAACTCGTGAATAATCCAGGTTAATTAATTTTATAGATTTTGCCCTGTCTGTGGGACACACCTAACACCCTAAACTAAACTAGCAATATTGGTTGAGTGTATAGGCGCGGATGCAGTATAATCAGTCCTTGAGTTGAATTTTCTGTTTTCAATAATATTGGAGTCAAATCGCGGAGAATGACCTCTGAAAAACCTTAGATGAAAAAAGCAAAAAAAACTTACACGGAAGAACGGGAATCGATGGTGTCCACTCAGATCAAGTCCAGAGGAATAAAGGATGTGAACGTTCTTGAGGCCATGGAGAAAGTGCCACGCCACTTGTTTGTACCCGAGAATATGAGGAAGCTTGCATACAATGATGAACCTCTTCCGATCGGTAATGGCCAGACTATTTCTCAGCCTTATATCGTGGCCTACATGACTGAAGTCCTTCAGTTATCTGTCGAAGAAAAGGTCTTAGAGGTGGGGACCGGTTCTGGTTATCAAGCCGCTGTCCTAGCGGAAATCGCCAAGGAGGTATTCACTGTAGAGATCATTGATGGACTTTCGAAAAATGCACAGGAGGTGCTGCAGGAGGAAGGCTACACAAACATTCATTTCAGAGTCGGAGATGGATCGTACGGATGGGAAGAGAATGCCCCATACGATGCCATAATGGTGACTGCGGCTCCGTCCGAAGTGCCGAAAGCTCTGCAGGACCAGCTGAAAATTGGGGGAAGAATGATCGTTCCTGTAGGCGATGCCTTCCAGGAACTGGTCCTTATTGTCAGAGAAAAAAGAAAATTCAAAAAGAAAAAATTGTTGCCTGTCCGGTTTGTGCCACTCGTAAAGCCACATTAATCCACCTGAATTGTGCCTTTAAGAAAAAAAATGGTGTGAGGTTAGAAATGAAGAGGATATTTCCAGTTCTTCTGATAGCTCTTGCTGTGTGTTCTTTAGCAAGAACTCCGAGCGAGGATTATATCCAGGTTTTTTTCCCGAATGGAAAAATCATCACTGCTGAACTTGCGGCTTCGGATGCGGAGAGAGCCCGCGGACTTATGAACAGAGAGATAATCAATCCTGATCAAGGAATGCTGTTTGTTTTCGATTACGAAGGGGTTCACTCGATGTGGATGAAAAATATGCTCATTCCCCTGGACTTTCTGTGGCTGGACAGGGAACAGCGAATTGTTCATATCGAAGAGAATGTTCCTCCCTGTGAAAGAGATCCGTGTCCGTCCTATGCGTCCAAGATCCCGGCGATGTACGTTTTAGAATTGAAAGCGGGAAGTATTAAGCAAAATGGGCTGAACCTGTATGATAAGATCGATTTTGTACTCAAGGAGATCGATCGCAAAACGTGAAATATAAACCGCAAAAGTTCTTTAGATTACCTGGATTATTCATAAACTATCGATTATGAGTGAAAATCGTATATGAAATGTAGCGCCTAAATGAATACTCTGAAAAAAACAATGTAACATTCTGAAATTTGGTCTGTTAAAATGAGAATCGACATTTTTTATGAATAATTCAGGAAAAGCAGTTTCCCCAGCGCTTTCGCTGCGTTTTGTGAGGCCTTCCGTTCACCCAAAGATCCTCTAATCTTCTGGAATTGCTCTTTCATGCGTGCTCTGGTCTGCTCTGACTGGAGGATATTTCTGGTTTCGTTCACAATATTGTCGGGTGTGAACCTTTTTTGGATCAATTCCGGGATAATTTTCGAGCCCGCAAGGATGTTGACGATACTGTACGTTCGTGTGCGTACAAAAGGAATCCCCAGACTGTAGGTTAGAGGGGAAATCCGGTAGTATGCGATGAAAGGGACTCCGAGGAGTGCGGCTTCCAGGTTTGCCGTTCCACAAGAGGAAAGGATCAAATCACTGTATGCCATCCCTTCCAAGCGGTCCTCTGTGAGGATATTAATGCGGGACTGGTCAGGCGGGAGAAAGCTCCTCAAGTATTCAACATCCAAATTCTCCGCCAGGGGAAGAACATGCTGGATTCCCCACTCCTCTTCGATCTTTTGAACTGCAGGGGTGAGTATTGGCATGTGGTAGTTGATCTCCGACTGTCTGCTTCCCGGGAGCAGACAGATCGTTTTTTTATCCGGAGAGAGATTATACTTCTGATAAAATTCCTCCCTGGAGAGCGATAAATTCATTCTCTCGAGAAGCGGATGCCCAACATATTCTGCTGGGATCCCGGCCTGTTGGTAGATCTTTGCCTCAAAGGGAAAGATCAACAGCATTTTATCCACATACTTTTTTATCGTTTTCAGCCTTCCTTTTCTCCATGCCCAGACTGTGGGACTTATGTAATAAAGCACTGGGATCCCAAGCTTTTTGAGCGATTTCACTAGACGGAGGTTAAAGTCTGGAGAATCGATCAAAACAGCGGCCTCAGGTTTCCGCCGCTCCACTTCATGCTTGATGTTACTGAGAATTCTCTTCAATCGCGGAAGGTGAGAGAGGATTTCGAATATACCCACATGCGAAAGGTCTTGAATGGAATAGAGAAGGCTGACCCCCTCCTCTTTCATTTGGTGTCCCCCGATCCCAAAAAATTCCGTCGATGGATTATTGTTTCTGAACTCTTTGATAAAACTGGCTCCGCATTTCTCTCCAGAATTTTCTCCGGCAACGATAAGAATGGAGTGTGTCAATCCTTTTCTTCTTCCTGGCCGTAATAGACGATTTCAGGCATGTTGCTCGAGTCCATCCCATGAAAAAAGAGCCATTTATCATAAGAATCGCTGTCAAGATAGATTTTGAAGGAACTTTTATCTGATGAGCTCACAACTCCGATGATTTGGGGATTGTCCACAGAGTTGAGAGCGCTGAAGGGAACGATGTAGATTTTTTGAATGGCTGCCGCACTCCCTCTTCCCGCTTGTCCGGCCCTTGATGAGCCTTCCTGGAGTGTCCTCCCTCTACGTCTTTGAGAAGTGCGCTCGAAAGGATTCTGGCGGGAGCGGCGAGCCTGTTGTGGCTGCGTCGTGGCACCCCGCTGATAAGGGAGAATAATGTTCCACTCTCCATGCGATGTCATCGGATCTCTGTACAGCCGGCGGAGGCATTTTTCTTCGATGAGCTCGTCGAGTGTGCTGGGAAAACTTCCTGGCTTTTTGAGCTGGAAGAGCCGGACCGCCTCTACATATTGATTTCCCCTAAAGATCAACTCTTCTTCTTTTTCCCGTTGGATCTGTGTCTGCCAGACAGGAACGGCTACAAGAAGCCCGATACTCAAGATCGAAACTGCAAATATGAGGATGAGCAGGGTGTAACCCTTTTGTCTCTCACTCATGTTGCACTCCCTTCTGCGAGCGAATGAATCGGTTCTCACCATGTGGAGTAAAGTGTCCCATCCAGGGATGTTTCATAAGAGCCTGATCTTACATCAGATATGCCTGGCTGAACTCCAGCGACCAGATCTTCCTCGGTGAGGACTTCCATGAATTCGAACCACGAATCCGTGGTCCTGGTGATGGGATCTACGGGAATTCTAAAGAGATAGCCGTCATCGACAAGCGTCTGTAGAGAGGCAGGATATTGGCCTTTATCTAAATAGTATTGACCGATGAGTTTTCTCATCAGAAAGAGGTCCTCTTTAAGCACAGCCTCTCTAGCTCTTTTTGTGGCATTTGTGTATTGGGGTAGCCCCAATCCCACGAGAATGCCGAGCAAAGCAAAAACAATCATCATTTCGATGAGAGTGAACCCTTTTTGTCTTTGATTTTTCATTCTTGAATATTCCTCATCTTAATTTAAGAGTCTACCAATCCTTGTATTTTGTCCCATCCAGAGCTGTTCCCGGGCTTTTTGTGAAGACGTCATAAATATTTTCGCCTCCCCAGATATCTGAATCATGATCATCCTGGTAGGATCGGAGTCCCCAATCATAGGAGTTCGTCATCGGGTCTTTGGGAATACGCCGCAAGAATTTTACGATCTTAGTGACCTCTTGGCCGTCGACTTCCATTTTGGCCTCAACCCCCTCGACCAATGTTTCCAGGTCGGGAGGATATCCTTCTGTGTCTTCGTCGAATTCGAATGCCTTTTCATCCGCAAGCTTTTTGTAGGTATCGATGGCCTCTCTCATCATCCTCAGGTTTCTTCTGAGCGTGGTTTCCCTTTCTCTTTTGACAGCCGTTTTGGCCAATGGCAAAACAGCGAGGGCCAGAATGGACACTATGGTAAGAGTGACCAACATTTCAACCAGAGTAAATCCCTTTTTTCTAAAGGCTGATAGAATCATTTTTGCCTGTAACTATTATATCAAAAACGATTTTTATTGTGACGACTGTGAGAAGAATGTTTCTTATATGGCTTGTCTGATTGGTATGGTTTATCTGATCTATATGGTTTGTCAGAACTGTCGTTACTGCGTGAGTCCTGATCGAGAGCTTTTTTACTTAGACGAATTTTATTGTTTTCGTCGATGTTGATGACCTTAACCTGCAGTATTTGCCCCATTTTCAGAACATCTCTGACGTTCCTGATCCTTTGATGGGAGATCTCGGAAATGTGGAGGAGGCCGTCAGTTTTCGGCAGGATCTCGATGAATGCGCCGTAATCCTCGATGCGAACAAC
Organism: Candidatus Aminicenantota bacterium; assembly: GCA_013139435.1. Taxonomy (GTDB): domain Bacteria; phylum Acidobacteriota; class Aminicenantia; order Aminicenantales; family Aminicenantaceae; genus WTAW01. The sequence continues at coordinate 26,009 of WTAW01000061.1, forward strand.
TTTTCCTGTGTAAGTCTTTCCGGATTCGGCTTCGACCGTTAGGTCTTGGATCATCTTTTTAGCTTTTTCGGCAGCTTCCATGTCAGTGGATGCGATGGTGATTTTTCCAGTGTCATCGATCTCGATCTTTGCCTTTGTCTCAGCAATGATCTTCTTAATGATCTTACCCGCAGGTCCGATCACATCTCCAACTCTCTCTGGTTTTACGAAGATATTGATGATGCGTGGCGCATAGGGAGAAATATCGGGTCTTGGAGACGGCAAGACCTCCTTCATTTTTTCGAGGACTTTTAATCGCGCCTCACGCGCTTTGACAAGGCCTTCTCTGAGGATATCTGAAGAGATGGAGGGGATCTTTAAATCCATCTGGATAGCGGTGATCCCTTTCTCCGATCCTGCGACCTTGAGGTCCATATCTCCAAAATGATCCTCCATACCTGCGATATCTGTGAGGATGGCGTAACGGTCATTTTCTTTGACGAGTCCTATGGAGATTCCAGCCACTATCATCGAGAGTGGAACGCCTGCGTCCATCAATGAGAGAACGCCTCCACAGACTGTAGCCATTGAGGATGAGCCGTTGGACTCGAGGATATCGGAGACGATCCTGATTGTATATGGGAAATCTTCTTCTTTGGGAGTCGAATGAAGAATGGATTTTTCTGCCAGAGCGCCATGCCCGATCTCGCGTCTCCCTGGACCTCGGAGAAATGACACTTCGCCAACACTAAAAGGAGGGAAATTGTAGTGAAGCATGAACCTCTTTTCTCCTTCTTCTCCCAATCCATCTATCCTTTGAACATCATCGAATGTTCCAAGCGTGACCGTAGCCAGGCATTGGGTTTCCCCGCGAGTAAACAGGGCAGAACCGTGTGTTCTGGGGAGGATCCCAACTTCGGCAGTGATGGGCCTGATCGTATCAAATGTTCTCCCATCCACTCTTTTTTTGTCGTCCAGGATGAGCTTTCTGACCAATTTTTTTTGTATCTGGTAGTAGATTTCTTTCGTTTCTCTGATCTCGTCCTCATTCTCTTCGGGGATTCCTTCGAGAAGAGAGTCCAAAATATTGGAGATTTTTTCCTCTCTTTCCTGTTTTTTTTCTGTTTGTATGGCCTCTAAAAATGAGGCTTGTATTTCTGTTTGGATTTTTTCCAATCGGCTTTCGTCGATTTTTTTTGGGACAAATTCTCGTTTTTGAATGTTCAGTCGTTCTGCAAGGTCCTTTTGGGCCTGAATGATTCGAGCTATGACTTCTTGTGTGGCCTCACAAGCCTTGACAACAATTTCTTCGTCGAGTTCCTTGCATCCTGCTTCGATGACGACGATCCCTGCATCTGTTCCAACCACTGTCATGTTCAGGGGGCTTTCTTCCCGTTGACTTTTGGTTGGATTGATGACGAATTCATCGTTGATGTAGCCTACTTTTACAGCTCCAATGGGTGTCGTAAAGGGAATGTCGGAAAAATAGAGGGCGACCGAAGCCCCTATGAGCCCTAGGGTGTCGGGTTCATTCTCTATATCTGCAGAGAGGAGGAGTGCGATAATTTGAGTGTCAAAATAGTATCCCTCAGGAAATAGAGACCTTATAGGCCTGTCGATCAAACGACTGAGCAGGATCTCCCTTTCTGAGGGTCTTCCTTCACGCTTGAAGAAGCCGCCGGGAATCTTCCCTGCAGCATAGGTATTTTCTCGGTAGTCCACGATCAAAGGAAGGAAAGGCTTTGGTTCTTTCACATCTTTTTTTGATGTGGCTGAGACAAACATCACGGTGTCTCCGTATCTGATCAAAGCTGAGCCATCTGCTTGTGTGGCCACTTTATTGATATCGATCGATAGAGTACGGTTGCTGATTTCTAAATTGATTGTTTGGTAAGACATGTTGATTCCTTCGACAAACTCCTATTTTCGGAGTTTGAGTTTTTTGATGAGATTTTCGTAACGTTTTACATCCTGTTTTTTCAAATATTCCAGAAGGCGTTTCCTCTGCCCCACAAGTTTCATGAGTCCAGTTCGAGAATGGTAATCTTTTTTATGCATGGAAAAGTGTCCGGCTAAGTAATTGATTCTGTTTGTTATGAGCGCAACTTGAACTTCTGGCGAACCTGTATCTTTTGAATGAGTTCTGTTGTCTTTGACAATTATTTCTTTATCTTCTTTACTCTGCACTAGTATTTTCTCCTTGGAAATAATGTATTATGCTATCAGAAAAGTTGCTGATTGTAAATAACTTAAATGTCCTGAATAATCCAGGTCATGTTGGTTTTGCAATAGCTCTGT
>WTAW01000252.1 GCA_013139435.1 Candidatus Aminicenantota bacterium
CTTGGCCATCTTTTTTATCAGAGCAAGAGTCGCCCGACAGTCTCCCAGAGCTGTATGGTCGCCAGCTTCCAATTTTTGCCATTTGTAACCGCCATAGGGCCATTGCTCGCCCACCCAAGCGGAATACATCAGCATGGCACAATCCACACGGTCGAAGTCCAATCCCAGTGGCAACAGGTTGTATTTGGCCAGCGACTGCCGAATGAGCCTGACATCAAACTGGGCATTGTAGATCACTATTGTCTTCCCCTGGATCACCGACTGAACCTTCTCATATACCTTCGAAAACGTGGGGGCCGTCTTGACATCGTCATCGGTGATCCCATGAATCGTAGTGGATTCGAAGGGGATATGTTGAGTTGGCCTCACGAACGTATCCAGAAGGACTGTGCCGTCACAGGAGAGGATTGCGATCTGAATGATTTCGTCGCTCCCTGCTGTGCCCGTTGTTTCTGTGTCCAGGATCACCCAATCCAGGCGCCGCAAGAGGTCACAGGCCCAGTCCACCACCTGCTCTTTGTCGCTCTCTGTCATCTTGTTTCTTTGTCCTCTTCAGCTTAAATCCTAAAACATAATCCATATTTTAAGATTAAGCGATCTTAGCGTATAACAGGATGACTGTCAGGTCAACAGTCCTTGATATATATCAAAACAACAGAGGAAAACAACAAAACAAAAATTTGACATCCGGGCGTTTCAATGCTATATCAAATTGGACCTCATGGATTCCTACGGTTGGCTCTCGATACTCCCTCCGCTTCTGGCCATCTTCTTGGCAATAAAGACCAAGCATGTCTATCTTTCACTGACTCTAGGCATTTGGCTGGGCTGGACCATCATGAACAATTGGAACCCCCTGACAGGAGCCATTCAGACGGTCGACGCACTCGTCGGTGTCTTCGCAAATGCCGACAGCACTCGAGTTATTCTGTTCAGCGCCATGATCGGTGCGATCATCACTTTTACTCAGTACTCCGGTGGAATGAAGGGTTTTATCAATTGGGTCGTTGGGAGAGGATTGGTCAAGACCCGAAAATCTGCAGGACTTCTAGCCTTGTTTCTGGGCTTCATTATCTTCATAGAAGCCAACATCTGTGTTCTTGTCTCTGGGGCAGTCTCCAGGCCCATATTCGATAAAATGCGAATCTCCAGGGAAAAACTCGCCTATATACTGGATTCCACATCGGCGCCCAAGTGTATCATCATCCCTCTGAATGCCTGGGGAGCCTACGTGCTGAGCCTCCTGGCTGCCCAGGGAATAAAGGACCCGGTTAGGGTTTTTGTCATGTCCATCCCTTTCAACTTTTACGCTTTTCTGGCGATCATCCTGGTTCTCGCTGTCATTTTGAGCGGAAAAGATATCGGACCGATGAAAAAAGCGGAAAAACGCGTTCTCGAAGAGGGCAAGCTCCTCCGCGATGGCGCAGAGCCTTTGATCTCTGATGACGTGGTCATGATGGCGGAAAAACCGGGCGTTCCCCCACGTGCCATTAACATGATCCTCCCCGTGGCCACCATGGTTCTCATGATGCCGATAGTCCTGATCATCACAGGAAAAGGGAACCTTATGGATGGGTCTGGCTCCCTTTCGGTCCTCTGGTCTGTCATCTGCGGCCTCACTGTGGGCGCCATCGCTTACAGAGCGCAGAAGATCATGACGGGGAGGGAGATCACGAATGTATTCATGAAAGGGGTCTCAGGCCTCATGCCTCTGGCAAGCCTGATGATCCTGGCCTACGCTATCGGTAATACCTGTGACGCCCTCGGGACAGGACCATTTGTCGCCCAGGTTGCCAAGTCAACTCTCAACCCAGGTGTAATCCCCGCCATCCTGTTCCTAGTCTCCAGTTTTATCGCTTTCTCCACCGGAACATCATGGGGAACGTTTGCTATAATGATTCCCATCGCCGTTCCGATGATCAGCATCATCGGGCTGCATCCGGGCATAGTCATCGCTGCGGTTTTGGGAGGAGGAGTCTTCGGAGACCACTGCTCACCCATATCGGACACGACGATCATTTCCTCCATGGCAGCGGCAACCGACCATGTTGACCATGTCCGCACACAAATTCCTTATGCTTTTTCGGCTGCAGGAGTAACCATTGTTCTGTTTCTTATCTTTGGTTTTATCCTATGACAGCCTCTCTACCGGAATGATAAGGCTGGTAATAGATATTCAGGAGTTGCAGGTTCATGAATAAACACCCTCACTTTTTCCATCTTCTTATCCTCCTAGCACTTATCTGCGGTTGCGGATTTGCCGCACAAGATGTGGAATTGCACCCCTATGCCGAAGCCATCCAAAAATACAAGGAGTTCCTCAACCTTTACATGATATTGGATAAAGTTCCCGGCCTTTCTATCGGTTTTCTGAAGGATGGGGTTGTCTGGGTAGAAGGTTTCGGTTATTCAGACCTGGAAAATATGGTCCCGGCAAAACCGGAAAGCGCCTATCGCCTCGCCTCGATCACAAAGACCATCACAGCCATGGCTATCTTGCAACTTTCCGAGAAGGGGAAGATCGATTTGGATGCCGAGGTCCAGACATACGTTCCTTATTTCCCCAAGAAAAAATGGCCGATCACCGTCCGACAGCTTTTGGGCCACATCGGCGGCATCAGCCATTACAACAATTATAACCTCGAGGGACATATTAAAATCCACAAAAACACAAGGGAGGCCATAGCGATCTTCCAGGATTTCCCCCCGGTTGCCGAGCCGGGAACACGGTACAACTATTCCACTTATGGTTACAACCTTCTGGGAGCTGTGATCGAAGGGGCTTCAGGCCGGGCCTACGGCGATTACATCAAAGAGCACATTTTTAACACCCTCGGCATGACTAACTCCAGGCTCGATGATCCTGTGGACATCATTCCCAACCGCGTGCGGGGATACCGGTTGCTCCAAGGACAACTCAAAAATTCGGAATACGTGGATATTTCCAGCCGTTTTGCCGGTGGCGGCACCCGGTCCACAGTGGTTGACCTCCTGAAATACGCGATCGGCATTTTAGATGGAAAGATTTTGCAAGCCGAGACCTACAGGCAGATGTTCACACCCATGGTTCTCAAGAACGGACGGTACACAACATACGGCATGGGATGGAATGTACGTCCCTTGAATGGACACTTTCGCATCCAGCATGGAGGGTCTCAAGCGGAGACAAAGACATTCCTTCTCATCCTTCCCACCGAGCGTTTTGCCATAGCCATCGCAGCCAACCTGGAAAGTTTCGATCGCATGTTCTACGTCACTCAGCTGGCCGAGCTTGTCCTCGGTGAAGACCTCGGCCTCGAGACATACGTCGCAGACAAGAGTGGAAAACTCATGTTTGAAACTTGTCGTGCGGTCTTCTCCCAAGGCCTCAGCAACTATGACTGGAATAAGAGACATGCTGCTCAAAACAACAGGGATCTTGCAGAATCTTTCTCTTATTTTCATCAAAATGTCAACAGGGGGGCCTTGAGAGGAAACTTTGGGGCTACGAGCAAGAGGATCGACGAGGGGTTCCATCCCATCGGGAAGGAAGCCATGATCAAAGTCGGCAGTTATATGGCATCAGCGCTCGACGCAGCCAATGGAAGAGAAAAGATTAAAAGTTATCACAAAAGCGGTCCTTTAGAATTCTTCAGGGATTACATAAAAATCAGCAGAGAATGGCCTTCAAGCCAACATCCTTACCAATTCACAGAGACTTTTGCCGATAAAATCGCTTCCTGGAAGAAAGAGTGGGACGCCGTATATACAGAGGAGATGCAAAATATGACCCTCTCGCCTCATACGGATTTTGAACTATTATCCGCCCGCTTGAAGGAGGCCTTCTCAGGAAAAGAGATCTATCCCGATTATTCTCAATCTCTGGCAAGGGTTTCCCGGTATTTTTTGAGAGACGATGCCCCAAATAAGGCGTTCCCCCTTCTCAATCTTGGAGTGGCCCTCTACCCTGACAGTCCGGGTCCTCTCACTCACCTGGGAGAGGCTTACATCTGGACAGGAGACGTCGAATCCGCTGTCAG
>WTAW01000316.1 GCA_013139435.1 Candidatus Aminicenantota bacterium
GGAGGTACGATATGCGATTAAAAAAATCACTATTTTCACTGACGGTATTGTTTTTCTATTTGCTCGTCTTGGGATTCAGCCCGTCCTCGTCAATGGCGAAGGAAAAGTTCGAGGAGAAATTCGAAAAGACAGTTGCCCTCGCCAAGGATGGAAAGGTCTTTCTTCAAAACATCTCGGGTGACATCGATGTCAAGACCTGGGACAGGGGAGAAGTGAAGATCGATGCCATCAAGATCTCAAAGCACTCATCCCTGGAGAAGGCGAAAGAGTATGCCGGATTGGTCAAGATAGAGGTCACTGAAGAAGGAGGCATCCTGAGAATCGTGACCAAGTATTCTAAGAAAGGCCCTAAAAAAATGAGTGTCTCTGTCGATTTCAAGCTGATGATACCGTCCATGGCGACTGCAGACATCAACTCAGTGAGCGGGGATTTGACGCTCGCCAATATTGGCGGTGCAGCCAAGGCAGAAACTGTGAGCGGGGATGTCACCCTGGAAAAAGTTGCAGGAACCCTCAAAGGAAAGACTGTGAGCGGAGACGTAACAGCCTTGGGTGCAGCTAAGGGTGTCTACTGCAAATCTGTCAGCGGAGACGTGAAGGTGGATGATGTGGTCGGCGATGCCGAGCTCTACACAGTCTCCGGAACCATCAAGGCCGGTTCAGTCAAGGGCTCGATCACTGCTGAAAACACCAGCGGTGATGTGAAACTGATCGATGTGACAGACGCCAAAGTTATAAAAGCCAAAACTCTGAGCGGAGATGTCGATTACGTCGGTGTGATCTATTCCGATGGGAGTTACAATTTTAAGTCTCACAGCGGAGATGTCACACTGACTGTCCCTTCAGATGCGGCTTTTGACCTGGAAGCGAAGACTTTCAGTGGTTCTATTGAGTCTGATTTCGAGATCACTCTGGTTGGAAAAATCAGCAAAAAAGAGCTGAAAGGATCTGTGAATGGTGGTGGAGCCACACTCGAAGTCAAGACTTTTAGCGGTGACGTCCACCTGAAGAAGAAATAATCTTTCACTCCTTTTAAAAAAAATCGAGGAGAGGGACTTTAAGTCTCTCTCCTTTTTTTTTGACATTCATACTCGTTCGGTGATAGGTTTTTATTAAAATAAAGAAAGGAGAGATTCCTATGGATAGAGGTCGATTAGGTTCTATGGTGTGTTTGATATTTTTGGTCGGTGTACTGGTTTTTGGGTCTGGTTGTCAAAAAACGTCCGAGATGGACAAGCCTATCCGGATCGCTGTTGCCCGGTTTTCCCATGAGACCTGCACGTTCTGTCCCAAACCCACGACCATCGAGGATTGGGAGTACTATGGACCTCCCTCAAGAGATCTTTTAAGCTCGAACGAGGGCTACATTGGGGGTTTCAAGACCATGTGTGAAGAGTACGGAGGCGTGGAGCTCGTGGGTGTTCTCTCTCCAGGAGGAGCACGCGGGGGGTCATCCGGAAGCTGGATCACTCAAGAAGCTTATGACAAGTACTCATACGGCATCGCCGATGACCTGAAGGACCAGGGTCCCTTTGATGGTGTCTTCCTCTCCCTTCATGGCGCTATGGCTGTCACGGGGATCCCAAAGCCGGAGGCAGAGCTTGTGCGGCGCGTGCGCGCTGCGATCAGCGACATCCCGATCTTTGTCACTCTCGACCTTCATGCCAATGAGGACCATGAGCTGTCGGATGCTGCGGATGCCGTTTTTATAATAAAAAGATATCCTCACTATGATACGACTCTCCAAGGGGAGAGGGCCGCACGCGTTATGATCAAGACGATCCGCGGGGAGTATAAACCCACGATGGCGACCCGGAAACCTGGCGTGATCACTCCCAGTGTGTTTCAGGGAACTGGGGTTTCACCAGCAATGGAGATCATGGAGAGGGCTCGAAGATGGGAGAATCAGAGGAAAGACGCCTATGTGTCCGTCGCCTTTGGATTTGCCTACGCGGATGTGCCAGATGTGGGCGCCACGGTCATGGTCGTGACCAACAACGATCAAAAATTGGCGGATCAAATTGCCGATGACATGTCGGATTATATCTGGAGACAAAGGCATGAATTTGCAGGGAAAAAGCTCCCCAATACAAAGGAGGGGGTGGCTCTCGCCATCGCTGCGGTGAAGGACGGAAAAACACCGGTTGTGATCGCAGACCACAGTGATCGAACGGGAGGCTCGACTCATATCCTCGAGGAGCTGATCAGACAGGGAGCCAAGAATTTTTGTATAGCCACTCTTCGGGATGAGCTTGCCTTGGCAAAGATCGGGGCGGAGTTCAAGCAGGGCGATGCTGTCGATGTCGAATTGGGGGGCTATTCGGACGAGTTTGCGGGAAATCCCGTCCGGATCAAAGGCACAATCGAATACCTCGGAAACTATCGTCGTGAAACAGTGGCAGTCCTCAACTTCGGTACGAACAATCGCGTGATCCTGACTCCACATCTCACACAGGTCACAACACCAGGCATCTTTGAGCCTCTGAGTATCCCCCTGGAGGAGCTCGATATCATCGTGCTCAAGTCCCGGGTTCATTTTAGGAGAGGTTTTCATGAGACAGGACTGGCCGGCGCCATCATCGAAGTGGATGCGCCAGGACTCGGCCCCGCCGACCTCACTGTCCTTCCCTACAAAAATATCCCGAAAGACATATATCCTGTTTACACGAAACAATAATTCCGTGATTCTTATTGAGAGGAATAAGGTACTGCAATAAATAATAAATTGATCTTTTCTTCCAAAGAGGTGTAAAAAAGGGAATCAACCATGAAGCATTCGGTGCCTTTTAATCTTGTTAAGCTTATGGGGGGCGTCGTCTTCACCTTGGTTCTAG
>WTAW01000172.1 GCA_013139435.1 Candidatus Aminicenantota bacterium
TCGGAAAAATTCCGAAATTATGCCCCCATGGATGAACACATCGATGTGTCTCTTAATACCTTTCGCGAAACCGGAGGCTTGACGTTCCACAGCATTCGCACGTATGTTCCCGAACGTAAAGGAGAAACCGTTATCATCCTCAAGGACAAGAATTTTGATTCGTGGCGCGCAATTGTGGTTAGGTTTGCCGATGAGGAGAGTTATCCTGTAAGCTCTCTTCGTTTCGATGTTGCACGAATACCAACAAATGTCACTGAAACGGCCCTCTCATTAAAAGACGTCATCCAGGAAGTCAAAGACCTGATGACGCGTTTGTGTGAGAATGATGTATTTTCGGGAACTGTCCTGATCGCCAGAGGAGACGATGTGCTCTTCACCCATGCTTGTGGCGAAGCCAGCAAGCGCTTTCACGTGCCCAACAACATCGATACCAAATTCAACCTCGGTTCAATGAACAAAATGTTCACATCCACTTCGATCGTCCAGCTTGCCGAGAAGGGCAAGCTCTCGTTCCAAGACCCCATAAGCAAATATGTGGATGAGTCGTGGCTGCCTGAAGAGATCACATCGAAAGTGACGATCCACCATTTGTTGACCCACACCTCTGGACTGGGGAGTTATTTCAACGAGACTTTTATGAATGGATCACGAGCGCGTTTCCGTACGCTCGAGGATTTCAAACCTCTTGTCAAGGATGAGAAACTGGCTTTTGAGCCTGGGAAACGCTTCCGATACAGCAATACGGGAATGTTCTTTCTCGGTGTGATCATCGAAAGTGTGACCGGCCAGAGCTATTTCGATTACATCCACGAGAACATATACAAACCTGCCGGGATGTCAAACTCCGACAGTTATGAAATGGATATTCCTGTGGAAAACTTGGCGATCGGCTATTATCGAGATCAGGATAGCCCAAACGGATGGAAAAACAACTATTTCCTTCACGTGATCAAAGGGGGCCCCGCTGGAGGTGGTTTCTCCACGGTCGTCGACCTTCACAGGTTTGGACAGGCTATCCTTAAAGGAAAGCTTGTCTCACCAGAATCATTAGAGTTAATGTGGAAAGACTACTCGGGCGAGTTCTACGGCTATGGATTCAGGATCGACGACGGGCCTCTCGGCAAAGTCGTCGGTCACAGCGGGGGGTTCTCCGGCATCAATGCCAATCTTGACATCTTTGTGGATGCCGGATATATCGTCGCTGTCATGACCAATTACGACAGAGCCGCAAGCCCGGTTACCCGCAAGATCAAAAAGCTCCTGGAAAGAACAAAAGAATAAGAGAGATTGTAGGGTCCGCTCCCCGAGTGGACCGCTTGCGAAACGATCTAGATATTCTGCTGGTCCACATTCATAACATAAGGTCAGTTCCCCGAACTGACCGATGTCATGTCAATCCCCCGAATGGAGCGTTCAATAAAATATAAAGTCCAATCGTCACGGTCGATCTCAAAGATCAATTTCGAATTTCCCCCTCTTTGTCATACACCAAGATTTTGTTATATAATTGGCAACTCCATCTGAATAAAAGGGATGAGAGTTGTCTTAAAAAAAGGAGCTTCCAATGAAAACAAGAATTCTCTCGATGATATGTCTATTAATGATTGTGTCCTTTTTATCAACTTCAGGTTTTTCTGTAAATAAGTTAGCGCCTAACGAAACAAGTGCGGTCAACCATTCGTTCAGTTCTGATGAGAGTGAACTCGTTGGGGGTCTCAAAGAAGCACTTTTGCTTGGAACAAAGACTGCTGTCCAGCTCGTTTCTCAGGAGGATGGATATTTTGAAAATGAGATCATCAAGATCCTCATGCCCGAAGATTTACAAAAAGTAACAGACACTCTGAGCAGAATCGGATTGCAACAGCAAGTGGATGAATTTGTCCTCAGTATGAACCGCGCGGCAGAAAAAGCTGGGCCGGGAGCGATCGATATCTTTGTTGAAGCTATAAAAGCGATGACCTTTGAAGATGCCACAGGTATATTAACCGGAGGGGATACTGCTGCAACAGATTACTTCAAGGAAAAAACATCAGGCCAGATCTACGAAACGTTTAAGCCGATCATTTCAACGAGCATGAGTGAGGTCGGCGTGACACAGGCTTATAAACAGTTGACGGATAAATATGCCTCACTCCCGCTGATGAGCGCAGTTGCCTTCGACATTGATGATTACGTCACAAACAAAGCCCTCGACGGGCTCTTTTACATGGTAGGTGAGGAGGAGAAAAAGATCCGTACCGACCCTGCAGCCCGGGCCACAGACCTCCTCAAAAGAATTTTTAAATAATATGGTGATGAAAAATCAAAAAAAGCATTAAAAAAAGGGGACAGTCCCCTTTTTCCAGAGGTAAAGAAAAAAGGCACCTGGTGCCTTTTCTGATAAGTTGTTTTTTTCGATGGTGACATTCTTATAAAAGGAGCACGGATAATGAAAGAAGGATCAAGACTCAGCATTGTTTTTGTTGTGATAGCTTTTACTATCTCTTTTATCTGGACACAGACTCAGGATCTCAGCCAGTATGAGAAACTTAAAAGCCCACAGATTCGAAAAATGCCAGACAAGGTAAAAATGCTTGTCGTCGAAAAAAAGGGTGACCCTAATGTCGTTGCGGGGATGGCGTTTTCAACGTTATTCAGCACATTTTTCGAGCAGCCGGGTGTTAAAATGGCCCCACCACGAGCCCGATGGCTAAACCAACCCAGTGATCCCAGGCATGAATGGGTGGGCCTCTATGCTCTCCCTCTCCCAGAATCCGTGACGACTCTGCGATCTCAAGTGGAAGGTGTTAAGATCGATTACTGGGAATACGGAGAGGTCGCTGAAATCCTCCACGTTGGCGCCTACAGTGAGGAAACGCCTACAATCGAAAAGCTCCTCGCTTTCATCGCAAAACAGGGCTATGAGATCGCAGGACCCCACGAGGAAGAATATCTCAGAGGTCCCGAATCAGGCACCGATGCTTCAAAATACCTGACGATCATCCGCTATCAGGTCAGAAAAAAATAAAATCAAAAAAAAGGGACTGTCCCCTTTTCTATTCACCCCTTGAAAAAAGGGACTGTCCCTTTTTTTGACCCCTCCTCTCCCCTGTGG
>WTAW01000297.1 GCA_013139435.1 Candidatus Aminicenantota bacterium
CGATCGAACTCCTGCCCGAAGCCGAATCCCTGATTAAAAATTAAAGACCCGCTTTTTTGTTCTCAAAAAGCCGTTCTCTACAGCTCTGTAGGATTATTTTCGTTCCTTTGTGCGGGCCAACACCTGAGGGTGCTTTTCTTTGTAGGGTCCGTTCCCCGAACGGACCGTTTGGGAAACGGTCCCTACATGAGCTGCACTGCTTTCCCGTCGTTCGTTTTAGATATCATACAATCTGATCATTCGGAACTCCATTCAACACGGATTTGAAAATGCTGCGGATTGTGTCTTGGGCTATCGACTAATATTGGGAGATGTTTTATACTCTGGTGTTTATTGTTATAATAGCTTAGAACAGCGAGTGAGAATTTTGGCTTATTCAAGGAGGAAGGATGAAGGTCGCACTAGCCTCTGATCATGCTGGGTATGCGTTGAAGATGGGAATAAAGGACTACGTGGTCAAAAAAGGGATCGCACATCAAGATTATGGCACTCATAATGAGGAGAGTGTGGACTATGTGGATTTTGCGGAAAAGGCGATGGACGGCATACTTTCCGGAGATTGTGATAGGGCTATTCTCGTGTGTGGAACAGGCCTCGGAATGGGCATTGTGGCGAACAAATACAGCGGGGTGAGAGCTGCTCCCTGTTGTGACGAATACATGGCAGAGATGAGCCGAAGCCACAACGATGCGAACTGTTTGACTCTGGGTGGAAGGATCCTTCCCCTGGATGAAGCCCTTCTCATCGTAGAGACCTGGCTCAATACTCCTTATGAGGGAGGGAGGCATCAATTACGGCTAGATAAGATCCATGCCATTGAGCGTAAGAATTTCAAATCATAAAAGCATGAATAGTTCAGGTTAGGAGTGTATGAAATGTCTTCATTCTCTGAAAAAGTGCAGTTATTGGCGCAAAAGGTTGAACAGAACAATATTTGGAGACAAACGGAGTCGTTCAACCTCATCCCATCTGAATCTACGCCGTCTTTATTGGTGAAGATGTGCGAGATCTCGGACCCATCCGGGCGATATGCGGAACACAGGACCATGAAAGGCGAGGAGATCTATTTTTATCAAGGGATCGATTTCATCAAGGAAGTCGAAGAAGACGCCCGTGCTGAGATCTCCCGTTTTTTTGATTGCAGTGAAGTCGAGTTGCGGACGATCAGCGGACAGATGGCCAATGAGGTTGTTTTCAAAGGCATGGTCCGATTCCTCAACAGGGGCCGTCCCGATGGGGAACCTATGCAGAAGATGCGCCTGGTCATGAATAATAATCTGACCAAAGGTGGGCATCTCAGCTCTCAACCTATGGGTTCTCTTTTCAATTTTGTCGCTGAGGATTCCTCTACAGGGAAGGAAAACGTCGTTAATTTTCCTGTTATGAAGGACAACCCTTATCGGCTGGACCAGGAAAAACTGGCCGAGCTCACGGAGACACACAAGCCGGATCTCATGGTATTCGGTAAAAGCATGTTTATCTACCAGGAGCCCATCCGGTTTATATCCAATCTGGTGAAGGACTGGGAAAACCGACCGGTCATTATGTTCGATATGGCGCATGTGTTGGGCTTGTATGGAGCCTTCCAATCTCCTCTCGATGAGGGCGCGGACCTGGTCACAGGGAGCACCCATAAGACGTTTTTTGGGCCGCAGAGGGGTTTGATCGCTGGAAATTTTCCCAAAGGCAGTCGTCTGCGAAAGCTGTGGTTGGACATCAAGAGCCGTGCTTTTCCCGGATCGACCAGCAACCATCATCTCGGCACTCTGCTCGCCCTTCTAATGGCGGCGTACGAGATGAATGAATTCAAAGTGGATTATCAAAATCAGGTGCGTGCCAATGCGAAGGCCTTTGCTCGAGCACTCAAGAGCAGGGGTGTCCCCGTAGAGGGCGATGAGGCGGATGGATTTACTGAGACCCATCAAGTTCTCATTCGGGTGAGTGCTTATGGGGACGGAATGGACATCGCCCGGAGGCTCGAGGACAACAATTTGGTCACGAATTACCAGGCCCTTCCTGACGATGAGACCTTTCTCGAGCCGAGCGGGATCCGAATGGGCGTGCAGGAGATGACGCGGTTCGGGATGAAAGAGGAGGATTTTGACAGACTTGCAGAATTTATCTCAGATGTTGTGGTGAAGAATCAGAGCGTTAAAGAAGGAGTGAAGGCCTATCGCAAAAAATTTCTCGAGATGAAATACTGTCTATCCTCTGAGCAGGCGATCCCCATAGCCGCAAAAATATTGACGAGCATCTCCCCGAATTCGAATTTTGTGGATATGTTCTTGAAAAGTCTGGAGCAAAACCTTTAGGGGGCGTTCCGGGCCTTTGATCGTTATAGATATTAGAATCGAAAAAAAAGAGGAATCACAATGAAAATTTTAGTCGTTGGATCCGGAGGAAGGGAACATGCCCTTGCTTGGAAGATCACGCAGAGTCCGCTCGTGAAACAAATGTATTGTGCCCCGGGGAACGCGGGAACTATGAATTTGGGAGAAAACATTCCAATAGACCCGACCGATATCAAGGGGCTCGTAGATTTTGCGAACAAGGAAAAAGTTGACCTGACCGTTATCGGACCTGAAATTCCCCTGGCAATGGGAGTAGTGGATGAGTTTGAAACCAAGGGCTTGAAAATCTTCGGGCCGACAAAAAGTGCAGCAGAGCTCGAGGGGAGCAAGGTGTTTGCCAAACAGTTTATGGACCGGCACAAGATCCCCACAGCCCGATTCAAGATTGTTGATAATCCTGACCAAGCTAAAAAGCTTCTTCAATCGGAAGAGATTCCTTTCCCTCTGGTGGTTAAAGCGGATGGCTTGGCTGCGGGAAAGGGGGCCATAATCTGTAACAGCCTGAAAAAAGCCGAATTGGCTGTCAACACGATCATGGTTGAAAAAAAGTTCGGGGAGAGTGGAAATAGAGTTATCATCGAGGAGTTCTTGCGGGGGAAAGAAGTGTCGTTCATCGTCATCTCCGATGGGGTCAAGGTCCTTCCTTTTGTGACCACGATGGACCACAAAGCTGTGTATGATGGAGATAAAGGACCCAACACAGGGGGAATGGGTGCCATATCTCCCTCTCCTTTTGTGGATCAAGAGCTCTTCAATGAGACGGTGAAAACTATTGTCTTTCCAACAGTAACGCGTATGCTCGAGGAGGGAAGAAAATACATGGGTGTTCTCTATGTGGGCTTGATCCTGACTGAGGAGGGGCCCAAAGTACTCGAGTACAATTGTCGATTTGGAGACCCCGAAACTCAACCGCAGATACTGAGATTGGAGAGCGACCTTGTGGAGATCCTTATGGCAACAGTGGAGGGTAATGTTCTGGAGAAAGAAGTGACATGGACGAATAAGCCATCGGGATGTGTTGTTGTGGCTTCCGGAGGATATCCTACTAAATACGAAAAAGGGAAGCAAATCGAAGGCCTGAAAGAAACCGCAGATATCCCGGGCATCACGGTCTTCCATGCAGGAACAGAGTTTAAGGAAAATAAATACTATACGTCCGGAGGAAGAGTTTTGGGCGTTTGCGCCTCCGAGGAAACTCTGGCTTCCACGATGAACAAGATCTATGAAGCGATCGGGAAGATCGGTTTCGATGCCATGCATTACCGTCGTGATATCGGTGCCGAACGGGAGGAGGAACAATGAAGGTCGCCATTTTTATAGGAAGCGAATCGGATTTTGATGTTGTCGAGGGTGCGATCGACACGTTGAAAGAATTTGAGGTGGCTTTTGCTCTTGAAGTGACCTCTGCCCATCGGACTCCAGAGAGGACTGTCAAGCTTGTGGAGACGTTCGAAGAGAAAGGTGTGGAGGTCTTTATAGCGGTTGCTGGTAAAGCGGCCCATCTTGCCGGTGTTGTTGCGGCTCACACATGTTTTCCTGTGATTGCGGTACCGGTAGGGAGTACGACCTTGAGCGGTTTCGATGCCCTTCTCTCTTCTGTCCAGATGCCCAAGGGTGTTCCCGTGGCCTGTATGGGGCTCGGGAAATCCGGGGCCATAAATGCAGCGATTCTTGCTGTTCAGGTATTGAGCTTGAAAGATCCGGTGTTGGCCACGAAGATGAAGGAATATAAGAAAAGAATGGCCGCCCAGGTCGAAGAGAGCTCATCAAAGATCAAAGACAGGTTATGACGTCTTTCTCCATCCAGAGTTTTGGTTGCCGTGTCAACCAGGCGGAAGCCTTTGTTTGGGCCGATGAACTTCAAAAGAAAGGCTACCGTTATGAAAAAGATCACACAAAGAGTGACGTTATCTTGGTCAACACATGTACTGTTACAAGCAAGGCGGATAGCGATGTTAGAGGATTTCTGAGGAGGATCAATCGAATTAATCCTTCAGCGCGGCTGGTTCTCACAGGATGTTATGTCGAGAGGTCCTCTGAAGAATTTGTGAGCAATCCGCAGATGTGGAGGATCATTCCCAACAGCGAAAAAGGCAACCTCTCTCAGATACTGACTTCTGTGGCTCAGCCGGAGGAAGGGATCTCTCACCAGCCATTCCGCTCTCGAGCACTGGTCAAGATCCAGGATGGGTGTGACCTCCGGTGCACCTTCTGTGTTGTTCCCAGCGTTCGGGGCCACAGCATAAGTTTTGACAGGGATACAATCATCACCCAGGTCAAGGAATACCTGCACCAGGGCTTTGAAGAGATCGTCTTAACAGGAGTACACCTCTGTCTATACGGGAAGGATGTGGATCAGTCTCTCTCTCTTGTCGATCTCCTTCAAGACCTGGAGACGATCGAGGGTTTGGGCCGGATACGATTGAGCTCGCTCGACCCCAGATTCTTGAGTGAAGACATGCTCGAATTTTTCACGACATCCCAGAAGATATGTCCTCATTTTCACTTATCTTTGCAGAG
>WTAW01000393.1 GCA_013139435.1 Candidatus Aminicenantota bacterium
GATGAGAGTCGCACCTGGGGCATTGATTTTGCCCTTTCCATTTGCTCCGCACGTTCTTCGCCCTCCACGAGCAGGAGATTTAACCGTCCTCCATGAGGCGGAACTAGTTTTGACATTATGACCTCCACATTTTCAATTATAATAAATATTCTGAATTATTCACGAGTTGAGGCCAACCCACCCCACCCATTCACAAAGGTGGAGGCAGCGGCCCACGAAGCTGTAGTGATCTACCGCGAGTGGGCTACAACGAAGGCTTTGTGGTGAGATCAGCTCGCCCGAAGGGTAAAAAATGTCGATTATGGATAGAAGAGACATTGAGAACGATTATGTCAATGTGATTTTTTGGAAGAGTAACGTAAACAACTGATATTACTTTTCCAAAAAAATATCGACATTTTTTATGAATAATCCAGATATAAAAGAAAGGAGTAAAAATGGATAAAACAAAAGTCATCATTTACGGTTGCGGTGTGATGGGCCGTAATGTTGCCGAAGCTCTTTGCGATAAAAAAAGCTTTGAGATTGTCGGAGCTGTCGATATTGATCCCATGTTAGTGGGTAAGGATCTTGGACAGATCTTGGATACACCCAGGAATTTAAGTGTGGCAATTGAGAGTGACGCTGATTCGCTGTTTTCGAGAGTTGATGCCCAAGCCGTAGTTTTAACAACGACGTCCCACCTCAAGAGTGTGCTCCCACAAATCTCACAGTGTGCCAAGGCTGGACTCGATATCATCTCAACATGTGAGGAACTGTCCTATCCCTGGAAGAGAAGTCCTGAATTGGCCCAAGATATCGATGCCATCGCTAAAGAGAACGGTGTGACAGTGGTGGGAACAGGGATCAATCCAGGATATCTGATGGATTCTCTCCCCCTTGTTCTCACAGCTCCCTGCCTGAGGGTTGATACGATCAAAGTGACACGTATGATGAACTCTGCACGGAGACGGATTCCTTTTCAAACAAAAGTGGGAACATTTATGACACCCAAAGAATTTAAGACGAAGATCGAAGACGGGATTATCACCGGCCATGTCGGACTGTTGGAGTCCATCAACATGATTGCCGCAGGGCTTGGATGGGAATTGGACAGAGCTGTAGAACTTCCCCCGGAAGCTGTAATCACACCGAATCCTATAGAAACAGGCTTGGGTTTGGTTGACCCGGGCAATGTGATCGGGCTAAAGAGCGTGGCCTTTGCAGAAATCTCTGGGAAAAAAGTCATCACATTGGAGTTTTATGCCTATGCGGGAGTCGAAGAGGAATACGACGAAGTGATCATTGAAGGGATACCGAAAATCCATGAGAAGATCATCGGTGGCGTCCATGGCGATATTGGAACAGTTGCCATGACTATCAACACGATCCCCAAGGCTGTTGAAGCGTCTCCAGGAATAAAGCTCATGAAAGATATTGCAGCTCCATCATGCGCACCATAATAGATATTATTATAGTGATATTTCGCGATGAGAGCGCTTCTCGCGCACTATCTTGGCCAGACCAATGGTTGGGTTCTACCATCTTGGAAATTCATTTCCCTTCATGAGTTGCGCCGTGTATATCCGCTCATTGACAGCGTGGATAAAGCCTATTCCTGTCGTGATCAACGCTCCGAACAGCACGATCTGGAAGAGTATCGAAAGAAGCGGGAGTCCCATGTGCTGAAGGACAAAGACAACCGGCGAATTCATCCACTTCATCGTCACACTTTTTTATTATTTAATTGCATCTATGTCAAATACTTTTGGCATGGCCATTCCAGCCCTTCTCACGGTTTTGAGGATGATTGCACAACCGGAATATAAATTGACAGGCTAGATGAGATATGATATAAATTATTTTCCAGTAAAGGTTTCTTATTCAATACGTTAGCCTCTTCTATCTAAATAAAAATTAGAAGCTCGATTATTTCTTACTTTAGAATCAGAAATGCAAGGGCAGGTGGCGAAATTGGAATACGCGCTAGGCTTAGGACCTAGTTCCTGTTAAAGGAGTGCGGGTTCGACTCCCGCTCTGCCCACTCTCTATTTGCCAGATTAAAATGGCCTGGATGATTCATGAGTTGAGGCTTCTGTATTTAAAGATAATTCAGATGAGAGATAAATAATTCAAATGGACAACATAAAAACAACTGTGAAAAAAATCAACGATTGTAAAAGAGAAATAGAACTGGTGATCCCTCCAGATGAAGTGATGAAGGAATTTGACCAAGCCGTCAAACAGTTCGCCAACAGAGCAAAAATCAAAGGTTTTCGTCCAGGAAAAGCACCCGGGCATATCGTCAAGCAGATGTATCTCCCTGAGATCCGAGAATCTGTTGTGAATTCTATCGCTCCCAAAGCTCTCAACAAAGAGCTTAAGGAGCGCAACCTGATCCCCATAGGGAATCCGATCATAAACAAGCTGACCCTCGAGGAAGGACAACCCCTCGAGATGACGGCTCAGTTCGAAGTATGGCCTGAATTTGAGCTCCCGGATTATAAAAATATCCCCGTCAAAGAGAAAAAGGCATCTGTGACTCAAAAGGAGATCGATCAAGCGCTGGAAGACCTCCAGCAGAAGTCTGCCGAATACACCCCCGTGGAGGGAAGGGAAGTGAAGGATGAGGATTATGTGATCGCCGAAATCAAGGGCAAAGACAACCGAACAAACAAACTCCTTCCTACAGAAAAAGTCGTCATCCTGGTTGGACATCCGGAGAATGAACAGGCGTTGAACGAAAACCTGAAAGGATTGAAACAAGATGAGCAGGCAGAGTTTGTAGTCAAGTACGACAAGGACCACGCCAACAAAAAACTTGCCGGAAAGGAAATTGCCTACCTGCTGAAAGTTCTCTCCATCAAGGAGAAAATTTTTCCCGAGATGGATGACGAATTTGCCAAAGGTTTGGGCAAATTCAGCAGCTTCAAAGACCTCAAAGCAGAAATAAAAATACAAATTCTTGCCGCTAAAAAAGACGAAATAAAGGGAGAGATGGCTGATGATATCATCCAGACAACATCGGACAGGGTGTCCTTTGATCTCCCAGAAAGTGTTGTTGAACAGGAATATTTAGCCATAATGAAGCGTTTTCTATCATATCAACAATCGCAATCCGTGAAAAAGGAGGATGTGGAAAAAATCAAAGAGGAAGCCAAAACAAAGGCCCAACAGAAACTGAAAAACCATTTGATCCTGACCAAGATATCCGAGAAAGAAAAAATCGAAATCAAAGCCGAAGACATTGAAGAGGAGATCAAAGCCATAGCCAAAGCAAACAATATGCCGATTGCCCAGGCCAAGGCTCAAATCAATAAAGAAGGACACCGGGAGGAGATCGAAGATAGAGTGCGGCTCAAAAAGACGGTTGACTTTTTAATCAAAAACGCTATAATAAAAAAGTAGTTCTTTCCATGAATTTAATCCCCTTTTAAAGAAAAAGACATAAAAATTGAACGAGCAAATAATTACTATTCACACGCACTCGATACAAATATCCTGGATAATAATTAAAGAAAGATTAAGAAATAAAATTCTTCTAACCCATTCCCGTAATTAGAGCGCGATGGAATAGATAGAAACCATTTGAAAAAGTTTCAGACCAAGAACCACTTTCGCAAAGAATATTCGACTAAATGAGAAAGAATAACGAATATGTACACGAAAACTTAAGACACTCATTGGAGCAAAAACATGCCGACTAACGAAAGCGCAGAAATCATAAAGAATGTTCCTTTGATCCCATTACGAGACCTTGTGGTTTTTCCCTCCACACTGGTTCCTTTCATCATAGGACGTTCATCATCCATCCAAGCGCTAAAAAGTGCTTCTGACAAGGACAAAAGGATTTTCCTCTCTGCACAAATGGACGCATCTCTGGATAATCCTCTCCCCGCAGATATCTATTCCATGGGTATTCTCGCCAAGATCATCCGAACGGTCAAAATGGATGACAGTAACCTAAAGGTCATCGTTGAGGGCAAAAAGAGAGCCCGAGTCCTTGAATACCTGAGCACTTATCCATACTACCAGGTGTTGGTTAAAGAGGTCAGTGATATCGAAGGCAGCCGCACAGATATCAATGAGATATTAAAAAATGTTTTGACTCTGTTCGAAGAGTATCTCAAGCTCAGCCAACACACGAATCTTGAAGCGATCATACCGGCCCTTAGAGATAACAACCCCCAAAGGATCGCGGATATTATCTCCTCTCATCTGTATTTGCCCCTAGAAGAAAAGCAAAATCTTCTGGAGATAATCAACACTTCGGATAGAATTCGGCGGCTGAATTTCCTGTTGGAGAATGAGATCATTAAGATCCATTCGCGGCTCAGAAAGGACGATAAAAAACAAGGACGTCGGAAGATCCCATTCAGAGACCCATCACAGAAAGTTTTTCCTCCCGGATTGAACATGAAGAAAGATGACCAACCCAATGAGATCGAGGAATTGCGAAAAAAAGTTGTGGATGCCAACATGCCTAAGGATGCAGAGGAGAAAGCCAACAAAGAGATCGATCGATTGGAGGGCATGCCACCAATGTCCGCCGAAGCCACGGTCTGCAGGAATTATTTGGACTGGCTGATCTTGCTCCCATGGACCAAAAAATCCCGTGAAAAGCGAAACCTTAAAGAAGCCGAAAAAATCCTGGATGAAGATCATTATGGATTGGAAAAAGTCAAAGAAAGAATCCTGGAATATCTTTCTATCCGGCAGTTGGTGAAAAACCCTAAAGGTATCATCCTCGGTTTTATAGGTCCTCCAGGAGTAGGGAAGAGCTCCCTTGGACGATCCATCGCTCGGGCTACTGGGAGAAAATTCGTCCGTCTATCTCTGGGTGGTGTCAGAGACGAAGCAGAGATTCGGGGACACAGACGAACCTATATCGGGGCCTATCCAGGACGTATCATCCAAATGATAAAAAGAGCCGGAACGAAGAATCCGGTTTTTTTACTCGACGAAATAGACAAAATGAGCATGGATTTTCGAGGGGACCCTGCATCGGCTTTGATGGAGGTCTTGGACCCTGAGCAGAACAACACGTTTTTGGATCATTATATCGATACAGATTACGATCTCTCTCAAGTGATGTTTATCGTGACGGCAAACATGATGGAACCCATACCCAGGCCGCTCATCGACAGGATGGAACTCATCCGTATCCCAGGATACACAGAAGAAGAAAAGCTGCAGATCGCTAAAAGATTTTTATTACCCAAACAGATGGAAGCTCATGGATTGTCAAAGAATAAAAACATTCAAATCACTGACAAAGCGTTACGAAAGATCATCCGGGAACAGACCAAGGAAGCCGGTGTACGTAATTTAGAGAGAGAGATCGCATCGGTCTGCCGCAAGATTGTCAAAAAGGTGGTCACTAAGGGGAATAATTATAGAGAAACTGTCACTCCCAGGAGTCTCGAGAAGTTCTTGGGAATCCCCAGATTCAGAAGCTCGGAGATCGACAAAGCGGATGAGGTGGGTGTCGCCATCGGCATGGCCTGGACAGAATTCGGAGGAGAACTGTTGACATTCGAAGTGACGAAGGTCCACGGAAAGGGAAATTTTACGCTGACGGGCCAACTGGGTGAAATCATGCAGGAGTCGGCACAAACAGCGTTCAGCTATGTTCGGGGTAAGATGTATGAACTGGATATCGCACAGGAGTTACACAAAAGCTTTGATATCCACGTCCACGTCCCAGAGGGAGCCACTCCCAAGGAGGGGCCTTCTGCAGGAATCACGCTAGCCACGTCGATCATTTCTCTTCTTACAGAGATTCCTGTGACGAAAAAGGTGGCTTTGAGCGGAGAGATCACCCTAAAAGGCAAAGTCTTGCCTGTGGGTGGCGTGAAGGAAAAATTGCTGGCAGCACACCGCCAGGGCATCAGAGAGGCTGTGTTGCCCTTAGATAATAAACCAGATCTCAAGGACCTTCCGAAAAAGGTCAAAGACGATATGAAGATACATTTTGTGGAAAACATGGATCAAGTTCTTGAGATTGCTTTAACGGAAAAATACCTGGAAAAGATCGAAAAAGAAAAGGCCCCCATAACTTCTGAATTATCCGAGAACGAAGAAGGGGAGGGCCAGCAGGAACCTCCTGTTACGCACTAGCCAAAAGAATCCAGGTCATTGATAGATATATTCTGATCAATTTTTTAAGTCTACAAATATAGTCAAATAAGAGGTGCAAAATGAAAGAGTACAATATATCAGATCTTGAGGAAAAAGATATTAAAAAACTGGTCTCCGTTGCAGGAGAATTCGGTGTGGAAGAGGATGAAATCCAGGATGTCAACAAGCATGATATCATTTTTAAGATTCTGGAAGCCCAAGCCAAAAAGAATGGCCTTCTTTTCTCGGAAGGAGTGCTGGAAACTCTGGAAGACGGTTTCGGATTTTTAAGGGCTCCAGAATTTAGCTATCTGCCGAGTCAAGATGATATTTATGTTTCCCCTTCTCAGATTCGAAAATTCAAACTAAAAACAGGCGACACCATATCTGGTGTTGTCCGACCTCCCAAAAACGGTGAAAAATACTTTGCCCTGATCAAAATTGAGGCCATAAATTTCCTGCATCCCGATGTGGTCTTTGAAAGCCGAAGAAACCTCCAATTCGATAGCCTCACTCCTCTATATCCTTTTGAAAAAATCATGCTTGAGGATGGACAGCCGAAGAACATGTGTGCCAGAGTCATGGACATGTTCACACCTATAGGAAAAGGGCAACGAGGACTGATCGTTTCTCCTCCCAGGGCGGGTAAAACAACACTGTTAAAAACAATAGCGAACTCGATAGAAAAGAATCATCCGGAAATCTATTTGATCGTACTGCTCGTGGCAGAACGGCCTGAAGAGGTGACAGACTTCCAAAGAAGCATAAAGGGCGAAGTCATTGCCTCCACTTTTGATGAACCACCCATTCGTAATGTTCAGGTTGCCAATATCGTGTTAGAAAAAGCCAAACGGCTCGTTGAGCTCAAGAGAGATGTCACAATACTTCTGGACAGCATCACCCGGCTTGCGAGAGCTCATAATGCCATCATCCCACCGTCGGGAAAGGTTCTCTCTGGTGGGATCGATGCCAATGCATTGAACAAGCCCAAAAAGTTTTTTGGGTCTGCCAGGAAGATCGAGGAAGGCGGCAGTTTGACTATCATGGCTACTGCTTTGGTCGAAACTGGAAGCCGGATGGACGATGTGATTTTCGAGGAATTTAAAGGGACAGGAAACATGGAAATTAACCTCGATAGAAGACTCGTTGACAAAAGGCTGTTTCCTGCGATAGACATCAACCGGTCCGGAACGCGAAAAGAGGAACTGTTGATCGATGAAAAAGACCTCAACAGAATATGGGTGCTCCGTAAGGTTCTCAGCCAGCTGAATGAAGTTGAAGCAATGGAACTGCTCATGGAAAAGATGTCCAAGACCAAAACAAACGCTAATTTCCTGGGCGCAATGAGTAAAGGCCTTTAAAGAGTGCTAGCAGCCCGAACGTTTCTTTGACATCATCCTAAGAACATCAGAAAAACACCAGCCGCTATAGCCGAACCGATAACACCCGCAACATTCGGCCCCATGGCAGGCATCAGGGGATTAACTTTTCCTTCCGTCTGTTCCGCGACAAAATTTTGGACGACTCTCGCTGCCATAGGTACTGCCGATACTCCTGCAGCACCTATACAGGGATTGATCTTCTTCTCTTTGGGCAAGAACAGGTTTAAAATCTTGGCAAAGACAACTCCGCCAGCAGTGCTGAAGGAAAAAGCGATGGCTCCCAAAAGAAGAATCTGCAGGGTTCTGACATTCAGGAAATGAGCAGCGTCCATAGTCGCGCCCACGGCAAGACCCAAAAATATGGTGACGATATCGATCAGCGATCCCCCTGCTGTTTTTCGGAGTCGTTCTGTCACACCGCACTCCCTGAGCAAGTTCCCAAACATCAACATACCGATGAGAGGAGCACTGGATGGGATAGCAAGGGAAGCAACGATACCGGTCACTATCGGAAAGAGTATGACAGCTGTCTGGGAAACGGGTAAAGCCTGAGGCATGTCTATGGAGCGTTCTTTTTTAGAAGTGAGCATTCTGATGATCGGCGGCTGGATGATAGGCACGAGAGACATATAGCTGTAGGCTGCGACGGCTATAGGGCCTAAAAGATGTGGTGCTAGTTGACTGGCCAAGAATATAGAGGTAGGACCGTCTGCCCCTCCGATAATGCCAATGGATGCAGCCTCTTTGTAGTTGAAACCCAATACATAGGAAGCTCCTAAAGCGGCCGCAAATATTCCCAATTGGGCAGCCGCTCCAAGAAGAAAAGTCAGGGGTCTTCCGAGGAGAGGACGGAAATCCGTCAGGACTCCAACACCTAAAAAGATAAGGGGGGGAAGAAACTCTGTTCTGATCCCCTGATTGTAGATTAAGGCGATGATTCCCTCACCATATGATCCCATATCAGCCAAGGGAAGATTTGCGAGAATGGTCCCGAAACCGATCGGGATCAAAAGGAGCGGCTCATATTTCTTGACGATAGCCAGATAAATCAGGATCCCGCCAACGGCAAACATGACCCAGTTTCCCCAGCTGAGATTGGCAAATCCAGATTGCTGGAAGATTTTGAGTACGGTATCCATATGTAAACCCTTTATGAGATAGTGAGAATGGGTTTGGACGAATCGACTTCATCCCCTAATTCGACATGGATCGCAGACACCGTGCCACTGGCAGGAGCTACGATATCATGCTGAGCTTTCATGGCTTCGACTTTGGCAACAACCTGGCCTTCGGTGACTTTGTCGCCAACTTTCACAAGGATCTCACTGACTTCAACGGCGCCAGCAAACGTAGAATGGACCGATGTCCCGCTCGGCACAGATGCCTGGACGGGTTGGGCAGATGGGGGAGGATTGGGAGAAGGCGCAGCTTCTGAGGATATGATGGGCTCGACAGTAACCGTAAATTCCCGTGATATATTATTTTCCGTAACTGTACATCGCGATGTGACAGGTCCGGCGATCACAGACGCAGCTGTTGGTGCTGCGGGCTCGGCTTTTTCCGGCTTTTTTTCTTCTTTCTTTTTTAGGGGAATATCGATCCTTGGCTTTCCGGACAAAAGCCGGATGCCTTCATTGAGTTCCATTTTCTTTCCGGGTACCATAGCAGCCATAACCAAGAAAATGTTTTTTTCTGAAACAGGTAGGTTTCGTTCTTCCAGGGCTTTTTTTGCCGGTTCGATATTCTTGGCCGCAGCCTCAAGAGGATCGCCGTCGAAAACTGGGAGTTCAAGCTGTTCGGATGCGATCTTGATCACTCCCGGGTCTGGGGGCAGGGGAGGCTTTCCAAAATATCCAAGGACTGCCCTCCCATAACCGGGATCGATCTTTTTCCATCTTCCGTACATGACATTGTTAAATGCCTGCAGCCAGAACTGCTGACTTCCCGGTGTTACACTCGTCCAAGCACCTCCCGCTTCCACGACCATAGGAAACTCGGCCAGTACGTCACTATATTTATCAAGGATTCCAGCCTTGACCATCATGTGGACGTTGGGGCCGATGGCTCCACCAGGCATCGGAAATCCCAGGACGCGTGGATCAGGAGTCGTAGTAGCCGGGTTAAATGCATACTCCTTCATAAGCTCATTGAGGATGTTCTCGATATCTAACATCTTATCCGGGTCGATATCCAGCGTGTATCCCGTTCCTTTCAGGGCATGCGCCATAGAGCGGACATCTGGCTGGACGGTCCCACTGGCCATGGGTCGCACTGAAAGATCGATGCCATCCACACCCCCAGCTATCCCTGCCATGTAGCATGCAACAGCTGTGCTAGCTGTATCATGAGTGTGTTGCCACAGAATCATCTCCGGCGGCATCATCTTCTTTAATCCAACAGCCGTATCATAGATGGTTTTTGGGTCGGTTGTGCCGCTGGCATCCTTCAAGCAGATACTATCGATGTGGAGATCGCTCTCAAGGAGTTGTTTACCGATATTGACATAAAAATCCGCAGTATGCACCTTGTCCGAGTGGAAGGGGAGGCCCATAAGGGCGATACAAACTTGGTGATGCATGCCCGATTTGACGATCGGTTTCCCCGTGTTAATGAGGTTTCGAGTGTCATTCATGTAGTCAAAATTCCGATCCCACGTCGTTCCGTTCTCCTTCATCAGTTTTGCCTGGAGCTCCAGCCCTTCAGGGGATTGAGTGGTCAGCGTGACTCCTGAAACAGAGCGGGTGAGGATCTGCAGGTCTACATCGGGACCCATAGTCTCACGCATGGTCTTCATATCATCGAAGGGGTCCTCACCGAGATAGAAATACGGGGCTTGGTAGCGAGCTCCACCTCCAAACTCAAAATGGCGAATGCCCGCTTCGGCCGATGCTTTCATGGCTGGGAGGATGTCGTTAAGCCGAACCTTTCCACCAAAAGAGCTCTGAAGGCCATCGCGGAAAGGTGTAAACATAACACGGATCGTTTTGGCTTTTTCTGTGAATATCATTTTCTCTCCTCAAGCTTTGTGATTTTCGTCCCGGGAAAGACGGTCTGGACTGTGGCTGCCACAGCAGCGATCAAGGCCGAATCGATCTCCGCGACTTTCTCTGGAAATATAAGCATTATGATCCGCATCAGAAAAGCTAAGAGCGTAAGGATAACAAAAACGACGAGGAAGGCTATCCCACAAATCATGTATAATTCAGTCGTTTCCATTAGTAAACTCCTGTGTGGATAGTATAAGTCGCATAAATGATGTAAAGTAAATTAATAAGGCCATAACTGGCTAAAGTATTGTGCTGATTTCTTTCCCAATAATTGAGGAGCTAGTATAAGAGAGTCAGACCCTTGTGTCAAGGAATCGAGTAATTTTTTTGATTATCCCGTTTGATTCATATTAACCTGAACTATTCATAAAAAATGTCGATACTTTATTCAACAAAAGCAATATCGATCATTACCATTATTCTTCCAGTAAATCACCTTGACATTTCCGTTTTCAATGTAACTTTTATTCATAATCGACATTTTTCACCTATCAGGTGAGGATCAGCCTCCCAGATGTTATAGGTTTTTTGCGACCCTTGAGAAACAGTTCGAGATTCATACCGATATCTACGACTATCCCGGAGGCTATTTCCTTGGATGTTTTGGAGGGAGCGTCTGACATGACTTTAACATGATGACCGATCACGAGTGAACGTTCTTTATAAGATTTGAGAAGCGTAGAGTACCTGCCACTGAGCAAAAGATCATAATTCCTATCCAAGGAGTTGAGAAGCTGGAAAAAAACTCTTTCTTGATTCAGAGCGAATTCATCTTGAACAAAATTTCTTAATGAGGCGACTTCAGGCACGAAAGAATCAGGCTGGATCCTTGGGGTTTTTTCCACATTAAGCCCAATTCCTAAAATGGCGGTAAGAATTGTGTCTTCCACACTTTGTGTATGGACCAGAAAACCTGCGACCTTTGCTCCATCGATCAAGATATCGTTAACCCATTTTATCCCCGCTCGACCATGAAGGGCCTTGAATGCATCTAAAGCATCAATGAGAGAGACAGCTACCAGGACGGGAAATCCAGTATGGAAGTTTTTGATGATTCGATGAGGGGAGAGGGAAACCGCCAGATGTATGTTGCCCTCCACTGCAGACCAGCGACGATGCCTCAGCCCATGGAATTTGCATCCTGACCCAGCCAGGCACAGAGTTCCATCGGGCAATTCGACATCCTTCTGGCTCAATTCGATCAGATGATCAAAATGAGATGACGAAGCGTGTTT
>WTAW01000117.1 GCA_013139435.1 Candidatus Aminicenantota bacterium
TGCGCGCACTTTTGATCAGCCGGGATATCAGTCTCTTTGTGACCAAGCCCATAGAACCCCCGAAGCGCTGAGGCCGCTTTCGATTTATCTTTGATTCTTGTTTTTGCCTACTCTGTCTGCAACCAAACACAGTACAATTTTCTGACCGAATCCCTAAGAGGTGCTTTTCTGTACTACGCATGCGTCATATCCGCTTTTCTCGCTCATAAATAGGCTTGTAATCGCAATATCGTCACATTAATATGTATAGATAAGATGAAATAACGAGGAGATGAGCATGAAAAAACAGTCATTTTTTTTATTGGTTGCTGCGACAGTTTTTCTCACTGTGAATGTTTTGTCCCAGGATTTAGCGCTCAAGGGAGGAACTGTTCTAACGATCACTCAAGGTGTTATTCCGAATGGGACTGTTCTTATTCGGAATGGTAAAATCGCTGCTTTCGGTAAGGATATAACGATTCCACCTGGAGTCCGCGTGATCGATTGCAACGGGAAGTTCATAATGCCGGGGATCATAGACAGCCATACTCATATCGCTTTAAGTTCTGGCGATATCAATGAGATGACCGATCCTGTCACCCCACAAGTTTGGATGAAAGAGGCCTTATACACCGAAGATCACAGAATTCTGACGACGTTAGCGGGCGGTGTCACTACAGTGAAGACTATGCACGGCAGCGCCAATGTGATCGGTGGTGTCAATGTCACCATAAAGCTCAAATACAATGCGCTGCCAGAGGAGATGATTGTCAAAGGAGTCCGGCATCAATTGAAGATGGCATTAGGCGAAAATCCCAAGCGTTTTTACGGCCAGGAAAAAGGGAAGATGCCCATGACACGAATGGGAAATGCCTATGTCATGAGGCAAGCCTTTGTCCAAGCCAAAGAATACATTGCCCACTGGGATGAATATGAAAAAAGGAGAAAAACTGGGGACAACAACCTCAGGCTTCCGAAGAAGGATCTGAAGATGGAGACCCTAAAGTTGGTCCTGGAGAAAAAACTCACTATCGATTGTCATACTTACCGGGCGGATGAGATCGTCTGGGTCATCAACTTTTGTAAAGAATTCGGCCTCGATCTTTTGCAGTTGAGCCATTGTGTGGATGGCTACAAAGTGGCGGATATCATGGCTGAGGCAGGCGTGTCTTTTGGTGGATGGGTCGATTGGTGGGGATTCAAGGAAGAGGCTTATGACGGTTGCCCTTATGGTTTCAAGATCATGTTTGATGCCGGGGTGAACATCGTGATCAATTCCGATAGTGCAGATGAGGGGCGCCATCTCTTTCGAAACGCAGCTAAGGTCCTTAAATACAACGACATTCCTGAAGAAGAAGTCCTTAGGATGATCACCCTAAACCCGGCCAGATCCCTTGAGTTGGAAGACCGTATCGGGAGCATTGAAGTCGGAAAGGATGGAGATATTGCTGTGTTTGAAAAACATCCTCTGGATTCCACGACCAAATGCCTGATGACGATCATAGAAGGCAAGATCTACTTCGATTATGCAAAACACAGCGTTCAAAGAGAAGGAGGGAGCCATGAATAAAAGAGTCCATCTGATCTTCGCCCTGATCCTGGTTTTTATCCTAACAAATGCGGCCATGCCGCAGGAGTCGATCTTGATCAAGAACGGGAAGATCGTTCCGGTTGTGGGTGAAGTGATCCCAAACGGCAGTTTGCTCATCCAGAATGGAAAGATCGCCAAGATCGGCACTGATATTGAAATCCCTCCTGAAACAACCGTGATCGATGCCGAAGGGAAAAGTGTGTATCCAGGTCTTGTGGCAGCCATGACTGCAATCGGCGTCACAGGTTACCCGGGTTCCGGTAACGATGTGAATGAGCTTGGCGTGATAACTCCCCAGATCGATCCCTTCGATGCGATCAATCCTGAGGACAGCACGATAGAGGTGACCAGGATTGACGGAGTGACCACCGTGATGACGACCAGTGGGAGCATGAATATCATCAATGGCAAGGCTGTCGTGCTTAATCTGTATGGAAACATCGCAGAAGAAATGGTCATCAAGAGGGATATGGCGCAAATCTTCAACATGGGAGCCAAGGGGCAGGTCAGGTTCGGGCCCAAAAGGCCGGGAAACTATCCCTCAACTCTCCCCGGTATCATGGCTCTTGTCAGAGATAAATTGAACCAAGCTATAAGCTATGAAGAAAGAGCAAAAAATAAAGAGAAATACAAGGAAAAAAGCGGGTGGGGAAGAGAATCAGAACGGTTCAAAAGAGACTTAGCCCTGGAAGCTCTAATCCCAGTAGTGAAGGGAAAGATGCCTGTCGTGTTTATAACGTCCAATGAGGTGACTATCCGGAATGCGCTCCAGATCATAAAAGAATATAAGTTAAAAGGAATTCTCTATGCTAGGGCAGGAATCATGAAGTTTGCCGATCAGCTTGCTGCGGAAAAGATTCCTGTGATCTGGGCGGGGACAACGACGATTCCCGAGAGGTGGCAGCCCTATGATCTCAATTATCATACGGCGGCTGTCCTCTCGAAGAAAGGTGTCCTTTTTTGTTTTGATATTTCAGGCTTTGGAGTCAATAGCCATCGTGTGCGCAGCATTCCGGTTCCAGCCAGTATATCAGTCGCACATGGCCTTTCTGAGGAGGAAGCTCTAAAGGCATTGACTATCAATCCAGCCAAGATCCTGGGCGTGGATAGTCTCGTGGGGTCTCTTGAGGTGGGAAAACTGGCGAATGTCGTGTTGTGGAGTGAAACTCCGATCCAAATGAGCTCCCGAGTCAACAAAGTCATCATCGAGGGCAAAGTTGTTCCTATGACAAGTGTTCAGACGAGGCTCAGAGACAAATTTGAGAAGATAGTATATGAGCGGATGAACAAAAAATAGAAGTAAAAATAATTCCAATAATTTGGATTCATAATGCAACGAAATCAGGCGGAGAAAGGTTCTAGAAAGTTGAGAATGGAGGAACAGGAGTTGATGCACCTTATTCAAAAAGGTGATGAAGTGGCATTTGAAAAGATCGTATCCATATACAAACACAGAATCGTGAATTTTTTAACACAGCTCACGGGTGATTATCAGAGGGCCGTTGATTTGGCACAAGAGACATTCATGAGGGTTTATTTCAAGGCGAACAAATACAAACCCGTTGCCCCGCTGTCCTCCTGGATATACACGATCGCTTCCAATCTGGCGAAAACAGAACTCAAGAAGACACGGAGGATGTCCACTGTTTCCATCGATGATACGGAAAGCCGCCTTGGCGAAAAGATCGCAGCTAAGGAAAAGAATC
>WTAW01000026.1 GCA_013139435.1 Candidatus Aminicenantota bacterium
GATGAATGCATTGGAAATTGAAGACATTACCAAGAGGTTTGGGGATTTTTATGCCGTCAAAGATCTATCGCTCAAGATCCCTCAACAAACGATCTTTGGATTGCTCGGTCCAAACGGAGCTGGAAAGACGACCACTATCCGTATGGTCATGAATATCATCATTCCTGATAAGGGCTCTATCCGAGTATTGGATAAAAAGATGGATGAGGCGATGAAGGAGAGGATCGGTTACTTGCCTGAAGACAGAGGACTATATCCCAAGATGAAGGTTGGGGAGCATCTTTACTTTCTGTCCGAACTGAAAGGACTACGGGGTCAAGATGCCCGGAAACGTATAGATTTTTGGCTGGAACGATTTGACTTGACTGACTGGAAGCTGAAAAAGGTGGAAGAGCTATCAAGGGGGATGCAACAGAAAATCCAATTCATCGCTACGGTTATTCATGATCCAGAGCTTATCATTCTGGATGAACCCTTTTCCGGATTGGACCCAGTGAATACAAAGCTGTTTAAGGATATCATGCTGGAGATGAAAAAGAATGGACGGACGATCATCTTTTCCACGCACAGGATGGAACAGGTGGAGATGATCTGTGACAACATCTGTCTTATCAACAAGGCCAAAATGGTCCTGGAAGGGAATTTGAGCCACATCAAAAAACAGTACGGAAAGAACTCTGTTGTTCTGGATTATGATGGTGATGCCAGTTTTATTCAGAGCTTACCGGAGATCGAAAAAATAGATGACTACGGAAAGTTTATGGAGATTAAGCTCAAAGAACAGACGGATCCTCAAAAACTGCTCAACACACTCGTGGGTAAGATCAGGATCACCAAATTTGAGATCATGGAGCCGACTTTAAACGCGATCTTTATCGAGAAAGTAGGGGAGAAAGATGCAAAAGATACTCTCAGTCATTAAAAGGGAATACATCCAGATCATCCGCACAAAAGGTTTCATCATCGGAACGATTTTAGGCCCAGTTCTGATGGCCGCGTTTATTGTGGTGCCAGTTGTAGTTCAGTTCATTTCGGTCGATCAACAGGAGAAGATCGGGATCATTGATGAAACGGGGGAGATCTTTATGGATCTCGAACAAAAACTCGATCAAAAACTGAAGGACGGATCCCGGCGATATCTCCTGATAAGCTACCAACTGAAGGATGATGTGGAGGCCATCAAAGAGGATCTGAACCAGAAAGTCTTGCGAAAAGAACTTTCCGCTTATATTTACATTCCCACTGATATCTCGGGAGGCGGAGAGGCAGAATTCGTTTCCGAACACGTGTCAGATTTTGACAAAAGAGGAAACTTCAACCGAGCCTTAAGCAGTATTGTGATCGAAAAAAGATTGAGGGGCGAAGGATTGGATCCGCTTAAGATAAGCGAGTACATGCGGTCCGTGGTGCTTGTGACAAAGAAGGTCACAAAAAGGGGTGTGGAGAGGGATACGGGAGGAACCTTCATCATCTCCTATTTCTTGGTCCTCGTCCTCTACATGACCCTGCTTTTTTACGGGCAGATTATTTTGAGGGGTGTGATCGAAGAGAAGAGTTCTCGTGTTGTTGAGATTGTCCTTTCTTCTTTGACACCTTTCCAACTCATGGCCGGAAAAATTGTGGGGATCGCAGCCGTTGGTTTCACACAGTATGCCATTTGGGCTCTCTTTGGTATTGTTGCATCACAGTACAGCAAGAAACTGATAACGGGTTTTTTCCCCGCTGCCGCATCATTCACAATGCCCTCCATTCCCGCCTATATTTTGGTCTATTTTGTTCTATTCTTTATCCTGGGATATTTTCTTTACGCCACCATGTATGCAGCCATCGGATCCATGGTGAATTCGGAAAAGGAAGCCCAACAGCTCATCATGCCGGTGGTTATGTTTCTTGTTGTTCCTATCTTGCTCATGATGTTTGTGATCAAAAGCCCTGACAGCACTTTTTCGGTCGTGCTATCCATGATCCCGTTCTTCGCTCCCATACTCATGCTTCTGCGCATCTGTGTGCTGCTTCCCCCGTTTTCACAGATCGCAGGTTCTATCATCCTACTCGTAATGTCGATCGTGCTGATGATCTGGCTTGTGGCCAAGATCTATCGGGTGGGGATCTTGATGTACGGAAAACGCCCGAGCTTCGGCGAAATCCTCAAATGGATCCGCTACTCTTGATCTGTGTGAGAATAATGAGCTCTTCCATTTTGTAGGGGGGAACCAAGGCTTTCATGTGTGGGATTTATAAGCGTGCGCAGTTCCACAGCACATAATAAGAAAAAGAAGGGCCATACTTCTCTAAAAAATAAATCCTCAGACGTGAGGGGTGAAAATGGGAAATCCCATCTGATGATGGCTTTCAAGAAATAGAGGTCGAAACGTGAACCTTTTCACGAATACTTCCGTACTAAACTTTGAAAATGTTCCACAGAGGATTTCGATGAGAAAAATAAAAAAAGCAACTCAAATCGCTTTGTTAATTTTAATCCCTCTATTATCAGCAGGGTGCTTTACTGTTCGAGTTATCAAAAACGTCAAGAATCCAGAGCGCTATTTCGATTCGGCATACAAGCGGATAGATTACATCCACCAGAAACGTCCGAACAGAGAGGGTAGAGCCAGTTCTATCCGAGTGTTGGTCTACGAGGCCTCAGAGCGCCGGGTCGTCAAAGTCTCGGCGCCCTTCTGGTTGGTGAATACATGTATGGATATCGGGATTAAAGCGGCAGATGAAGAGGAAGGATTTGAATTCGATGAGCGGTATGATTTTGATTGGAGAGATATCAAAGACCTCGAGAAATTAGGCCCCGGGCTCCTGGTCGAGATCGAGGATGAAGAGAGTAAAGTCTTGATCTGGCTTGATTGAGAGAGTGGGTACTCATTAAGGAATGTCTATGGGACAGATGGAATTCACAAGAACTGCAGAACCACACAACGTCCCTCTTCTGGTCGAACGAATAAAGGAAGGTGATAGAGAGGCTTTCGTGGAGATTACGCGTCTTTACCAAAAGAAAGTTTATCTGCTGGCCTATTCCTATTTGCGGAATAATGAGGATGCTTTAGACATCGTCCAGGAGACATTCTTGAGGTTGTACCAGAAAGTGAACATGTTCCATACGGAAAAAAATTTTCAGACATGGCTTTTGCAGATCGCCAAGAACCTCTGTATCGATTATTACCGGAAGAATTACAGCCGGAACAAGGATTACAGGAGTGATAAAGATGTCGAGGAGGTCAACGTGGCTGCTCGGAATGATGAAAATTCCCATTCTTTTTCCGATATTAAAAGAGTTTTTGCGGAATGTTTAGACAGACTCACCGAAAAACAACATATGATTTTTGTGATGAAACATTACAACAACCTTGAATATAAAGAGATCGCACAGATTTTGCGGATCTCAGTGGGGACAGTGAAATCCCTCCACTTCAAGGCTGTGCAGAATCTTAGGGCCTTGATGACCCCTTATATGGGAGAGCAAACATGAACGAGAAGTGCAAAAAAATCAACAGGGATCTGGTCGCTTTCCTCTATGGAGAGCTCGATGCCAATACAAGAGAGCAGATCCAATCTCATCTGGATATCTGCCTGCATTGTCAGGAGGAACTCCAGGGAATAAAGGCGGTGACCCAGGCTGCGGATTCCCTGAATGATAACGTGGAAGAGGCCATGGCATCGGTGGACTGGGAGGCCCTTCCCAACCAAATCAGTGATGCTGTGTTTGACGAAAAATCCGTTCTTCCTCAACAGGCTCCACGAAGGGGTTTTTGGGAGATTCTGATTCAATCCCGGCTAAAGCTCGTCTATGCCGCTCTGCTCGTGGGACTGGTGCTGGGTTCTCTTGCGATACTGACCATGCTGCGGACATCCTTGCTGAGAGAATCTCGAGGAGAAAGCTTTTTTGTGTCACAAGAATTTTTAGACCGTGTTGAGCTTGAGATGGCAAGACGAGAAACCCTGGATTATCTTGAGAAAAGTCAGTACGTCCTCTTGGATTTTGTCCAGGCGTCTCCAGAGAGAACACCGCAAGCTTGGCGGAGCGATCTTGCTTCACAAGCAGCCAAAGATCTACTCGCCAAGAAAAGATACATTAATCCTCAACTGGATAAGTTCCGCATGGCCAAAGCGAAAGAAATCTGCGATCAGATCGAATTCCTCTTTTTTGAGCTGGTACAAGTTAGTGGTCAGTTATCAGAGAAAGATCTTCAAAATATTCAGAGCCTCATCGAAGAAAAGCAGCTTCTGTTGAAGATAAAACTTCTGAAGAAAGAATTAGAAGAAAGTGAGGTATAAAGTGAGAAAATTTGGCACAAGCTTAATCATAATTCTTTGCGTTTCATTTGTCCTGCAGGCCTATGCCCAGCTCGATCCGGATGAGAAACTCTTCCAAGATGCAAAAATACACATTTTTGACAAGAAATGGGAAGAGGCACAGGAAAAATTGGAAGAGCTAATCGATAATTATCCGGAGAGCCCTTGGCATTCCCCGGCGGTTTTTTACTTGGGAAAATGTCTGCAAGAGCAACCGGGAAAAGAGGTGAAGGCCTTGGAGGTCTACAAAGACTACACTCAGCTGGATGAACGTAACGAACAGTTAGTGGAGGAATCTGAAACGTCCATCATAGAACTGGCGTTCCGGTTGTATGAGCGAGGTAAAAAGTCTTACCTGCGCGAAATTGAAAAAAGACTTTCCTCACCGAATAGGGTCATCAAATATTGGGCGGCTATTAAGTTGAGTTATGCCAAAGATAACAAAGTTGCGCGAAGGGGATTGCCCGTTTTGATGGAGATCCTGGAAGAGGAAAGGGATGACGAGCTCAAAGACAGAGCAAAGATCGCCGTGTTAAGAGTGGATCCTGATGCGCTCAAAGATTTTGAGGAAGAGAGATACGAGAGCAGAGCAAAAATACTGCATATTCGTGCGTACGAAGAGGGGAAGAAAAAAGCCAAGCTTTCACTGGACATCCCCTGGGCTCTGGCGGACCTTGCCCTTGCTGCAATCCCTTCCGAGGAGAAGGAGAGCATGAGAAGAGAAGGGTATGACCTGGACAAGATCATCAGAGAACTCACCAGAGTCAAAGGAAATATCATCGAGATAAAGAGCGAAGGCTCTGTTATCAAGATATGGATAGATTAAAATCAAGGAGGCATCAAATGAAAAGAATCATAGTCTTTGTTTTGGCCCTAATCATGATGGGTTTTTTCAGTGCAGGAACAGTCTTTGCAGACAGCGATGATGACATCCAAGCCATTAAAAAGGCTGTTAAAAAAAATCCACAGTATGATCCTGGAAAAGAAGCCAAGTGGTTTAAAGTTCTTATCACAGACACTCAGACCAAAAAGGATAAGGTCAAGATCACGCTGCCAATCTCTTTGGTCGAGCTTTTCATGAAATGCGTGGATAACAAAAATCTGAGAATCGACCGGGATGAGTATGATATCGACCTGAAGGAGCTTTTTGCGGAGTTGAAAAAGGTGGGTCCGATGGCGCTTATCGAAGTCTATGAGGATGATGAGATCGTAAAGATCTGGCTGGAGTGAGCGGGATTATCTTCTGGTTCCCTCGTTGACTTTTGTGCTTCCCATGGCTCCCTTTGCGAGAAGAAAGCCGACGATTTCTTCTCGGCCGACTTTACTTGCATGGTCGAGTGGGGTGTGTCCAGCTTTGTCTTTGATATTCACATTCGCTCCATTCACAATTAGAGTATCGATCACCTCTTTATAACCGCTGAAAGCTGCAAGATGGAGCGGTGTGTCTCCTTTACTATCTTGTTCATTCAAGTCCAGACCTTCCGCGATCAACATGTCAACGATCGGCACATGTCCATTCCATGAGGCCACATGAAGCGACGTTTGGCCGGCATGATCTCTCATATGGGCATCTGCTCCGTGGCGGATCAGCAACTCGATGATGTCTTTGTAACCCCCTGCCGCAGCCAAGTGCAAAGGTGTTAGACCGCAATTATTCCTGGCATTTATCGATTCTTCTTGAGATAAAAGGAGTTCGACCACATCTCTGTGACCCCGGGAGGAGGCAAAGTGGAGAGGGATACTCCCTTTTTTATCCTTGGTTTCGATCTTTGCCCCATTTGTTATCAAAAGTTCAGCGATGTCTCTGTGGCCCTTCATGGCTGCTAGATGGAGTGGTGTCCATCTGTGGTGGCTTCCCTTCACATCCACATCGGCTTTTTTTTCGATGAGTATTCGGGCCGCTTCCAACTGCCCGGAATAGGCAGCATATTGGAGAGGAGTACAGCCGTTGTCATTGCGTGAGTTTGCGAGTTTGGGGTCTTTTTCGAGGAGCTTTATCATTAAATCGACATCTCCCCTTTGAGCTGCCTCATGAAGCCTCTTTGCATCCGAAGATATGGCCCATGAAAAAAGGGAAAAAACAAGGAAAGTTGTGAAAATCACGACAGGGATTGCTTTTCTTTTCATTTTCCTTCTCCTTTGTTGTTGCGGATGTTCATTAGAACTTCTGACCTCCAAAAAAAAAGGCTGCCTGAGACTCAAATGGTCTCAAACAGCCTCTTCTGTTTCAGTCAGCCGCTACAAAATATCGTCTCTATGTCATTGAATCATTATTTGTCCTTCTCAAATTTTCTTTCCTCTAACCTGGATTATTCACGTTTTATAAATAGTTCAGGCTAAGAACTACAGCAAAAAATATACCAAGTGCTCTTGGTTTGCGTAAATTCCCGATGATCGGATCTATGCTTGAGATGTTCACTAAAGGTACAACCATTGCCCATTTACGAACATTCATCCTAATCTCCGCTCAGATATATCCTTTATCAAGAATTGATTCGGATATAATAGAGTTGTAGAATTTCCTGAAAGGTTTGGGAATGATAATTCTTCCAGAAAATGCTCTATCCGCGATGATCGAATAGAGCTCTGTGCCAAAAAATTTTTCATCCGTATAATTTTTCTTTACAATTTGGATCTCTTCAAAGGGAAGAAAATCTCTCTCCCCGGGTGCGTGATAGCCGATATCTTTTAAAAAATCCAGTTTATCTTGCTGTGATTTTATCATTTCGATTTCCCTGAAAAAGATCTCTGCTTCGGTTGAGAACATAAACCGTTTCTGAAAGTCGAGCGTGTTGTACCAGAAATCGTGAAACAACTCATGAAGAAGCGTGGCTATAATTTTCCTATCGCGCCCTGTGGCTTTGGCTTTACCGTTCCTATCCCGCTCGAGATGCGGGAAGAGTTTTTTGTTCAGCAGCACCATATCTGAATAACCTTCTTCTATGATGAAGCAGGCGCGGCCATTAGTATGTCTAGCAAAATCGCTGCCTTCTCCGAAAATTCCATAGTTATTATTGAGTATTTCAGCCTCGTTCAATTCGTTTCTGTTCAGGAAATCTGAATACCATATCTCTGCCAACAAGCTTTCGACAGAGCTTTTGCTCAA
>WTAW01000303.1 GCA_013139435.1 Candidatus Aminicenantota bacterium
GCTTCGCCCACATGACGAACCTTATCAGGTGGCAGCACGAAGCGGTCCTTGAGGAGCTCCTCAGGAATGGTAACAATGCGCTCGTTGTATCGAATCTTCGGGACGTCATCCCAAGTAACACAAACCGTACCCGCTTGTTCAGCAGCCGCTGTATCGATGCTCTTGATTCTGGCATGGGGATAGGGACTGCGCAAGACTCTTGCGTGGAGCATATGAGGCAGCGTTATGTCCGAAGTATACTTCTCTTGTCCAGTGACTCTGGCTATGCCATCTTTGCGCTGAGTTACTTTTCCCACTACATTGAACTTATTTGATTCCTTCATGCTATCCTCTCTTTAGTTGTTCATCCATCTTCGTGAGCGTCAACTCTTGTTCGGATGAAGTCAAATATCCAGCCAAATTAAATAATATTTTCTCTATTCAGTACTATCCCTTTTCCACGATCAAGACCTACCAAATAGGAGGACTGAATACAAAAAGAACCTCAGCTGTCGTCTTTCCATTGTTCACCCAGCTATGGGGTAGAGTTCCATCAAAATAGAGAGTATCCCCTTCGCGAAGGTGAATTTCCTTGCCATTGATGTTAAAATCAAGCTCATTCTTCATTACAAGGACGAACTCCTCGGTCCCCCCAGGATGAGTCATCCTTTCAGCCTCATCTGAAGTTCCTCCTGGTTTGATAACACTAATCAATGGCTCCATCCTCTTTATTGACACTCTTGTCGCCAATAACTGGCTTGAAACCTTTCCATCTGGGTATTTGATTGTTTTCCGATTGGATTTACTTAAATATATGGCGGCTTGGTCTTCTTCCGGATCTTCAGAAAACAGATCAATCACGGGGATATTTAAAGCAGCAGCAAGCTTTCCGACCATTGAAAGGGAACACACTGTAAGTCCATTTTCAACTTGAGAGATATATGAGGGTGTACAACCGGCTTTTTCTGCAAGTTTCCTTAAAGTCAATCCTCTTTCTTGCCTGAATTTGTAAATCCTTTCTTGAATTTTTTTATGTATTTGTGTTTTTTCCATGAGCATATGGGTTACTTAAAAGATTTTAATTATATTTAACATTATGAGAATCCTATATTTTTGTCAAGAAAATATTGTATAGCGCCATTCGCAAATCTCCAGCGCGGCTTGCCGCTGTGAGTTTTACATTCAACTCGTTCAAAATTACAAAATATATATCTTATTTGCTCTAGCCGATCCTAGATCTTTTCTAGATCGCTAACATCTGTCAAAATCGAGGCCAAGAAAGCCTTCCTGGCATGGAGAAGGTTTTCTGCTTGGTCATATACGAGAGAATTTGGGCCATCAGCGATGCTATCATCAACTTCGTTACCCCTATCAAAAGGCATCACATGTATAAATCGAGCATTGTTCGTTCTTTGGAGCAGCGCCTCAGTTAATCTCCAATCCTTGTATTGCTCAGCAATTCGCGATTCTTCCTCACGGGTATGAATATAGTAATTAGGCGATACCCAAGTCCGTGGAAAAATAAAATCCGCACCTTCTACAGAACTCTCAAGATCGTGAGATATCTCGAATTTCTGGCTATTTTTGTCACATTCTTCTCTAATGAGAGATTCTGTTTCTGAGTCGAGATCATATCCCTCAGGGTAGGTAACAGTAACATCCATCCCATAAGTGGCAGCCATGAGTGCATCGGCCTGTATTGATGTGTAATGTCGGACGATGGGAGAATATGCCCAATGGGAAACTAATTTTTTTCCTTTGAGATCCCCAATACTTTCCTTCATGACCATGATATCAGCTAAAGCCTGTGTAGGATGTTGCATATCACAAGCAAGATTGATCACCGGCTTATCCGAAAATTCAGCATACCTTCTGGTGACAGCATCACCAAGTCCAGGTCTGAGCACGCCATTCTTATCAGCAATCGGACCGCTGAGACGAATCCCCACACAATCCACATATCTATCGGAAACCTTAGCGGTATCCTTAAGGGATTCACCCACTCCGGGTTTATCTTCTAGGCTCAATCGAAGACCTCCAGGCTCTGGCACTTGAACCATGCCACCCAACTGTTCCATCGCAGCTGTGAATGAAATCCTTGTTCGTGTCGAGCTACGGAAGAACAGCAACAGAAGTGTCTTACCCTTGAGAAGCTCAAGAGATTTAGCTTCGTTTCCCATCCCTTTTAACTTGATTGCAATATCTAATACTTGGTCTAGCTCCTCCTTGGTCCATTCATTCGATGTCAGAACATCCCTTCCTTTTAGATCGATCATAACTTTCTCCTTTCTTCCAAATTTTAATGCCTTTGGTATAAGACAAAGACATTCTTATTGACAATAGCAATAACGTTACTGGTTGCGTTCAAATTTTTTCCTTGGAATAAATTTGCCTTGTCCTGGCTCAACCTTTAATTCACTGTCCTCCATCAAAATTTGACCTCGTTGGATCACAAGAGTGGGAGCTCCCGAGCATATCCTTTCTTCATACATACTGTAATCAACCTTAAGTTGTGGATTTTTTCCTTTGATGGTAAAAGAAATCCTAGGATCAAATATCACTACGTCAGCATCCGAGCCCTTTTCAAGGACTCCTTTTTTGGGATAAAGTCCGAAGATTTTGGCAGGTCTTTCACTGGTCAGCTCCACCAAGCGTGAAAGAGAAATCCTTTCTTTATTGACCCCTTCATCATAAGCCACAGCGAACATCGTATCCACTCCAGGAATTCCATAAGGACTCTTAAAAACATCGTCCCAAAGAGGCTCTTTGTCTTTGATGAGGTGTCCTGCTGCATCAGAGCCGACCACGTCGATCAATCTTTCATCTATCGCTTTCCAGATTTCATCGATATCTCTCCTCTTCCTTAGAGAAGGTGCAATCTTGGCCAGGGATCCTCTTTTTTTCATCTCCTCATCAGTCAGGGTTAAATAATGTGTGCATGTCTCAGTAAAAAATTCAGGTTCACCCCAGCCCTTAAACAACCTTATTACTTCCAGAGATTCATGTGCGCTGACGTGAGGAAGATAAAGAGGACATTTAACAGTTTTAGCTAACGTGAGTATGCGAAAAATGGCTTCGGCTTCTGCTAAGTTGGGATGAGTATATGGGTAATATTCGGGCGAAACATTTCTCTCAGCAATGAATTTGTCTTCCAGATAATCTAAAATACCTCCATTTTCGGCGTGTACAGCAAACAATGCCCCGTTTTTTGCAATTGTCTCCATGCTCCTCAATAGCTCGTCGTCTTCCAGTTTCATTCCTCTCCGGGCATAGGCCATAAACGCCTTAAAAGAGGTGACTCCCATTTCGACTACTCGAGGAATCATTGCAACCATTTGTTCCATATCATCCTGAGTCAGCGTACAATGAATCCCGAAGTCAACAACTGAGTTTTTTTCTCCCTCTTCTATAAAATCCTTAACCGCATCAAGAATTGTCCCAGTCTTTCCCCAGGCCTTAACAGCACCTACGTATGGGATAAGAGTCGTGATTCCTCCATATACGGCAGCTTTAGAGAGAGTGTCGATCCTGTCGGCATAAACAGGATGAAGGTGTACATCAATAATTCCTGGCAAAACAAATTTTTCAGAAGCGTCAATAACCTTTAATGCCGGTCTTGCACTATCACCTGATTCGATGCTGTCTATCAGACCATCTTTGATGAAAACGTCGGCTTTCCTCATCTCCCGGCTATTAACACAAATGCCACCTTTTATCGCAATATCTGCAGTTTCGGTTTTCAAAGTATTTTCTCCATTATCTTTAGGGAATGACAATGAATTCTGTTCCTTCTGTTTTTTTCTTCCATCCCAAAATACTTTTAGCTCTATTAGCAGTTTATTCGAGAAGCTCACCGATTGTTCTAGCCACAAGAGAGCTAGAGAGAATCACAGGCTTCCCTGTCAAAGTCCTGACCTCTTTTGTTAATTCACGAGTGAATCCCATGCAGTACATCACGATCAAGTCGCAATCGGCTTCTTTGAGAATCTTGCTTGCCCGGGAAAAACGACTAAGATCTCCGTATGGAGATGCGTCTGTTACAGTGATAAGAGAGGTGATGTGGGAATAGCTTTCACGCACCCAGCCTTCCTGTTCCGGTACAGGAACGACGATTCCCAGATGATGTGTCTCATCGATCAAGCTCTCAACACATCGATCAACGATATATTGCGGATATACAACTAAGCATGCGGACTCGAACTGAGG
This sequence comes from Candidatus Aminicenantota bacterium, assembly GCA_013139435.1. GTDB lineage: Bacteria > Acidobacteriota > Aminicenantia > Aminicenantales > Aminicenantaceae > WTAW01. Next base: position 4,186 of record WTAW01000303.1, read on the forward strand.
AAAAGAACCTACACACAGAAGCAAAATAATGGAAACTTTATTTTCATTAAGCTCATGGATTGAGCGTTCGATCTGGGGGAGAATTTTCTCTTTGGCGATGATGACTTCAGTCCCATCCGACATACGCGTACACAACGGCAGCATTCCTCCTTCCGGAGATAACTCTTTGACCTGTTCCAGAGTAAGACCATCCAAAGCTCCCCTTTCAAGAACACCAACGTTTTCGCCAAAATATGGCACCATTTCTTTGACGACATCAGGCCGGGGAGACTGGCCAATAGTGACAATCCCAATCTTTTTCATGATCTATGTCTTTTCAGAAGATAGAGGTAAATTCCCTTCATTTTGAGTGGTTAAATTGATAACAAGACTCCTTTTTTACTCTAACTGCTATGATTCTAGCTAAGTGTTTCACTTCTGCTTAAAATCATTATTAATACTTTAATTAATTTAGGAATATTAAATATATAATGCAATAGTAAACTTGTCAATCAAA
>WTAW01000349.1 GCA_013139435.1 Candidatus Aminicenantota bacterium
CGAGCAGTCTCTGTGCCTTGGCTATTTTATCCTCGAGCAAACCTGCTCTGTGTGTCTTGAGATATGCAGGCATAAAACTTTTTTGCGCCATCATCTCCGAGAATTATACCATAATGTCTGTTGTGTAGAAAAAGACGTAAAAAACGCCGTAAGAATTTCTAAATCCGTGATGAATGATATCCGAGAGTCCCAATCGGTGATTGCGAAAACATGGTGAAATTCTGAGATTGTCTTGTTATGATAAGTATCGGCAGCTTTTATGAATAATTCAGATCAAAGTTGGATTATTCACGGCCCGAGGTTGTAGTAACGGCGAGGAAGTGGCCCATGAAGCTGTAGTGAACTACCGTGAGTGGGCTACAACGAAGTCGATGCTATGAGATCGGTTCGCCCGAAGGGTAAAAGATGCCGATAATATGAAAAAGAGGTTATATGAAGGAAAGTATTGGCAGCTTTTATGAATAATTCAACTAGAAAATATCGAGTGGTAGAGGAGTTAGAGCAAATCCCATTTCTTGTTCATGGTTTTGGAACACGATACTGGAAAGAAGAGGATTTTGCTTCAGTACAAGATTTAGCTGTTTTTCACCGAGTCTCCCTCAGGCAGACACACTCGGATATTATCCGCCTCATCACACAATACCCCAAGGAGAAGATGGAAGGAGACGTTCTGGTGACGGATCTCCCGGGCACCCTCCTCATCATTAGGACGGCAGATTGCCTGCCCATACTTATCGTGGACACGCAGAACAGGGCTGTTGCTGCTGTCCATTGTGGGTGGAGAGGAACACTAAAGAGAATCATCGAAAAGACTCTCCGGACGATGCAACAGCGCTATGGCAGTGATTTTGCGTCGCTTTCTGTTGCCCTGGGGCCCTGTATAGCTAGTTCCTGCTATGAAGTCGGGGAGGATGTGAGAGAAAAATTCAAGAACAAAGGCCTTCTAAGAGGAGTTTTTGACAGTCATCCCTCTAAAAAAGAGAAATATCTCTTTGATCTAAGAGGAGCAAATCGAGCCCAGATCCTTGCACTGGGCGTCCCGGACAAAAATATTTTTTCAATCGATCTCTGTACACACTGCGATTTGGATCTGTTCTCCTACCGCAGAGATAGGGATCATGCGGGAAGGTTGATCAACTTTATAGGTCTTTCGCAATCACCTGAATAATTCAGGTTAAATAGGATTGTTGCTTTTTGATGAATTTTTTTTTATCCTAAGGCTACTATGAAAAATACCTATTCAGAAATTGTTTTGCCAGATTTTCCGTTGTATAAAAAGGGGAAAGTGAGGGATGTGTATGAGATCGGAGATAACCTTCTGATCATTGCTTCAGACAGGATTTCAGCCTTTGACTATGTATTGCCTTCTCTTATCCCTAACAAAGGGAAAATACTCACCCAGCTTTCCAAATTTTGGTTTGAATTCACGTCCCTCGTCTGCCCTAATCACATGATCAGTGAAGATATCAGCGATTATCCTCCGGAATTGCACACGTTTAAAGATCTGGTCGAAAAAAGATCCATGCTTGTGAAAAAGACAGAAGTCCTGCCAGTCGAGTGTGTTGTCCGGGGCTATCTTGAAGGTTCTGGATGGAGAGATTACAAGGCTACAGGGAAAACGAGCGGAGTCAAGCTCCCTCCCGGATTAAAACAGTGTGACAGGCTCGACGAGGTTATTTTTACGCCTGCAACAAAAGCGGAAGAAGGGCACGACATAAACATCTCATTCAAAGAGATGCAAAAATTAGTGGGGGCGGAACTGTCTCAAAAGATCAAAAAAATCAGTGTCGAGCTCTACAAGAAAGCATCACTCCATGCCCTTTCCAAGGGGATTATTATCGCGGATACAAAATTTGAGTTCGGACTCCTTAACGGAGAGATCATCCTTGTTGATGAAATTTTTACGCCGGATTCATCACGGTTCTGGCCAGTCGCCAGCTACATTCCAGGTCGATCACAACCAAGCCTGGACAAACAATTCGTCCGTGAATATCTGGATAGCACGGACTGGGATAAACAATCACCACCACCGCCTTTGCCTCCGGATATCGTCGAACAGACTTCTGAAAGATATATGGAGATTTATCGGCTGCTAACAGAAAAAACTGAGCTCTGATGGCAGAGTCTGTCGATTTACACATCCATTCCAGCAAAAGCAGTGATGGGGATTTTTCGCCCTCGCACATTGTTCATCTGGCCAAGGAAGAGGGGCTTCGAGCGATTTCGATCACTGACCATGACACAGTCGCTGCCTACCCAGAAGCTCTGAATATTGGGGAGGAGATAGGCCTGGAAGTCATTCCGGGTGTTGAACTGACAACCCTCTTTGCTGATCGAGAATTCCATCTGCTGCTTTTCTTTGTCGATTGGAAGAGGGAGATCGTGAAAGAGCTTGTAAAAGAGGTCGCAGACCGGCGCTGCATTGAGGCCAAGGATCGCGTGAATAAGCTCCAAAAACTCGGATTCGCCATCGAATGGGAGGAAGTGCTCCAGGAATCAGCACCTAATCCGCCTCTGGGAGTCACGATCGCGCAGGTATTGTTGAAAAAGGCTGAAAAAAATAACGATCCGCTTTTAGAGAAGTACCTCGACGATGCCAACAAGATGTATGCTCCTTATCTGTTTTACAAAGACTATTTTGCCGATGGGCGGCCGGCTTCTGTGCCTCGACAGAACGTCAATCTGAAAGATGTTCTCGCTTTGGCACCTCAAACGTGTGGTGTTCCTGTTTTGGCTCATCCGGGCGCTCCCTTCGAGCGAGTCACCAAAGAAGACCTGGAGGTGCTCAAAGGCCTTGGATTACAGGGTTTAGAAGTGTACACTTCTTACCATGATGCTTCGATGGCTGCTTATTACAAAGGATTGGCAGAGACTCTGGATTTAGTGCCAACCGCAGGATCTGATTTTCATGGCCGAATCAAGCCGCAGGTTCCTTTTGGTTCCCTTAAAAATGGAGGGTACTGGATGGTGGAGGAACTCAGGAAAAGGAGATCATTATGATTCTTAACTGGCTGGATATTGTCTTGTTTATCATAATTGTCGGTAGTCTGGTCCTGGGGATCATTAAAGGCCTCATGCGTCAGGTCATAGGCCTCGCAGCGGTATTATTAGGATTGGTATTGGCGCTCGTTTACTATCCCTACGTCTCTCAGTTTTATTTGCGATGGATCGAGAGTCAAGTCCTCTCTCATTTTTTGGGTTTTATCACGATCTTTATTGCGGTCTTGTGTTTAGGCTGGCTCATCTCATGGTTGATCTCTAAAATTATCAAGGGACCGATCAAGTTTATCAATCATGTCCTGGGAGGGGGATTGGGGCTTCTGAAAGGGGTCTTGATTTGCGGGATCCTTGTGTTTGCCTTGCTCGTCTTTCCTGTGAGCGTACAGGCCTTAAGGAATTCTTTCCTGGCCCCATACTGTTTGGGGATGACTAAGCTTGTTGCCAAGGTGATCCCCCAGGAGCTTAAAGATACGTTCAAGGAAACATACGAAGATATCATGGGAGGGAGGCCAAAAAATGCAAAAAGAGTTTAGTGAACTATCCCTCCATCAGAAAATGGTTGTTCTTGTGACGGAACTGGTTGAAAAGGAACTGCCTATAAAGGAAGCCTTGAGAGAGTTTGAAAAAATTTATATTGAGACAGCTGGAAAAAAATACAACGGGAACAAGACGAAAATAGCAAAAGCCCTGGGGATTCATCGGAATACGTTGCATAACCTTTATAGAGCCCTCAAAATCAAATAAAATTAGCACTCTGAAGGGGAGAGTGCTAACTTTTTGTTTTTTTTACTTGACAACAGGGGGATTTTGCGTTAAATTAGCACTTTCTTAGCAAGACTGCTAAATATTAATTCCAAGGAGGTTTTAATGAAGGTTATTCCTTTACATGACAGAGTTCTTCTGAAGCGTTTGGAAGAAAAAGAGACCGTTAAAGGCGGGATTATCATTCCTGATACTGCCAAAGAAAAGCCCCAGGAAGCTGAAGTGATCGCAGTTGGAAAAGGGCGAGTGGCTGAAGATGGCAAGGTTATCCCTCTCGACGTCAAAAAAGGTGATAAGGTTCTTATCGGAAAGTTCAGTGGCACTGAAGTCACGATCAACGATAAAGAACATATCATCGTTCGCGAAGAAGAGATATTAGCGAAAATCACCTGACTGGGTGAAAGGAGAAATAATGGCAAAACAAATTATACTCGGAGATGAAGCGAGACAGGCCCTTTTAAAGGGTATCAACGCTTTGAGCAATGTTGTCAAAGAAACATTGGGTCCAAGGGGAAAAAACGTTGTTCTGGAGAAGAAATTCGGCTCTCCCACGAGCACCAAAGATGGTGTGACCGTAGCTAAGGAAGTCGAACTGGAAGACCCTCTTGAAAATATGGGCGCTCAGCTTTTGAAAGAGGTTGCCTCCAAGACCTCGGATGTTGCCGGAGATGGCACCACAACAGCGACCATTTTGGCCCAGAGCATCTATGCGGAAGGGTTGAAGTATGTGACCGCTGGTGCCAACCCAAATCTGATAAAAAAAGGCATCGATCAAGCTGTTGCAGAAGTTGTCGAATCGTTGAAGAAATTGAGCATTGATGTCAGTAATGAGATGATCGTTCAGGTGGGAGCCATATCGGCGAACAACGATGAGTCGATCGGAAATATTATTGCCGAAGCCATGGACAAAGTGGGCAAAGACGGCGTCATAACTGTTGAAGAAGCCAAAGGTCTTGAGACCACTATGGATATCGTGGAAGGCATGCAGTTCGACCGCGGCTATCTCTCTCCCTATTTCATCACAGACCCCGACAGAATGGAGTGTGTCCTGGAAAACCCAGTGATTCTGCTCCATGAGAAGAAGATCAGTAACTTGCGCGAGCTCCTGCCCTTGCTCGAGAATGTGGCAAAGATGGGAAAGCCCTTGTTGGTGATCGCAGAAGAAGTCGATGGTGAAGCCCTGGCCACACTGGTTGTCAACAAACTAAAAGGCACTTTTTCGTGTTGTTCTGTCAAGGCCCCTGGGTTCGGTGACAGAAGAAAAGCTATGCTCGAAGATATCGCTGTTCTCACTGGTGGAAAAGTTATCACCGAAGATATCGGTGTCAAGTTGGAGAATGTCACTGTGGATTGGCTGGGTGATGCCAATAAAGTTGTCATCGATAAGGACAACACCACGATCGTGGAGGGCAAGGGAAGTTCTGACGATGTTCAAGCTCGAATCAAACAGATCAGAACCCAGATCGAAGATACCTCTTCCGATTATGACAGAGAAAAACTGCAGGAAAGGCTGGCCAAGATTGTCGGCGGTGTCGCATTGATCAAAGTGGGTGCAGCTACAGAAACAGAGCTCAAAGACAAAAAAGCTAGGGTCGAGGATGCCATGAACGCCACAAAAGCTGCTGTTGAAGAGGGAATCGTTGCTGGAGGAGGCGTCGCTCTTTTGAGGAGCAAAAAGAGTCTTGATTCGCTGAAAGTTGAAGGCGATATGCAGATCGGTGTGGACATCGTTAAACGCGCTGTTGAAGAACCCATGCGCCAGATCGCCAATAATGCAGGACTAGAAGGCTCGATCGTAGTCGAAAAAGTGAAAGAGATGGAAAGAAACATGGGATTTAATGCTCTCACAGAGACGTATGAAGATCTCGTGAAAGGCGGCGTCCTGGATCCTACCAAGGTCGTTCGCACAGCTCTTCAGAATGCAGCGAGCATTGCTGGCGTGCTTCTAACAACAGAAGGATTGGTCGCTGATCTTCCTGAGGAGGAAAAGATGAGAATGCCTTCGATGCCTCCCGGCGGCGACATGTACTAACACCAAACGCTAAAAATCAAAAGGCCTCGGGACTCCCGGGGCCTTTTTTTTTAGTGCGACTCTGGGACTTAATAGAAAGCAGTGGAAGCATCTCCAAATCCACTATGTCATGAATACTCAATAGCGTTAATGAGTGATCAGATTGTGTGATGGAAAAAACCGTGAGAAGGACTGGACGGGCATGGTACATCTCCTTAGGGGAGATGTGAGGGAAGCCCGGATCCGAACGAAGTTTCCTCGCTGGGGAAACTGAGAGTGTTTTTGATATCATATAATCTGATCACTCTGAATGACACTAATACAGATTTGGAGATGCCAACCAGAAGCATTGGGGATGGATTACAGGAGGGGAAATGTGGTATATTTTGAGGAGTGTTAAAGCTATTTGATAGGTATATCCTCAAAGATATCCTTCCCGCTTTTCTCATCGGGCTTCTTGTCTACTCCTTCCTCCTTTTG
>WTAW01000371.1 GCA_013139435.1 Candidatus Aminicenantota bacterium
CGACTCGTGAATGATCCAGATGTATACTATACTTTAATATCTAAAAATTTTCTCCTTATCACTCTTTTGAAGCCTTGCTGAGTGGGACATAATAGAGAGTGTCCTTTTTCATCTGCTCGATCTTTTCTATCAAATCCTCAACATCTTCTTCACGCGAGAGGTCTAGATCATCGGCTTTAACAACGAGAAGAGGCGAGGCTTGATAGTTGAAGAAAAAATAATCATAGGCCTCACAGATATCCTCGAGGTATTTTTCCGAAATATTTTTTTCTAGCGCACTCCCCTCTTTCTCGATTCTTCTCACGAGTTTGGACAGTGAGATTTGGAGGTATATGACCAGATCCGGAGGAGCAATCCTCGTGACAAACACATTGTATATCTTTTCATAAACGACCAGCTCATCATCCGTGAGGGTTTGGTAGGCATAAATTTTATCCTTCTCGAAAAGATAGTCGCAAAGAATGCGCTCATCAAAGAGACCTCTCTGTCTGAGCCCAACCTGTTGATGGTATCTGTTTACGAGGAACACAAGCTGGGTGAGAAACGCGGCGCCTTCCTTTTCCTCATAAAAATCCTTGATGTAAGGATTTTCGGTCCTGTCCAGAATGATCCGTCCTCCGATCCTTTTGGCCAGTATGTTTACGAGCTGGGTTTTTCCAGCAAGCAGTATGCCTTCAATGGCGATATGCCTGAACGGAATTTCTTTTCGTTCCACCATATTTTTCTGTGCGGACAAAAACTCTGATAAAAGAGTTCTTTAAAAATACCCAATATTCCCTCTGAAGTCAAACGAATTTCCATAAACTGTAAAAGGTGAGATTTTGGCTATCGTACACCAAAAGACGGTTCACCTAGCCGCCAGCCACCGGTGGCTGGAGCGTTATGCTTTGGCCGTCTGATGGAATATAATGCAATCCCTTTACTTTACCTGAAGTGTAAACGAAGGCCACTAGTGCAGGATTAATACCGATATCAGCTAATATTTCTTTAATGGTTTTCCCTTCCTCCGTTTCTATGCGGCGGGTGTAATAATCGATGTCCGGTTTCAATCTTTCTCGAAGCTTGCTTCCGGCTTTAAGATATATCACCATGACTCGGCCCTACCTTTTTATTACATAAACTTTAAAATGCCTTCGGTTTGTATTTTTCACCTCGTATCGGAGGAACTCCCCCAGGGATGGGTTTTCCAAGAAATCCAATCTTCTCCAGGTTATCGGCTGCGAAGTCCAGCTCCAAATCTACAAGGACTTCGCGTGTTGGGTTACCATTTTCGTCCCATCCGCGCGCCTCATAATACTCGTCCAGCATCTTTTCAACCTGCTCCTTGGTAACACCTTTTCCTTTTCCGGGGCCACTGGGGATTTTTTCCTCCCAGGATCGAGCTGGTGGATAGTCAAAAACACGGCCGATGTCCCGATTCCGCTCTAGGTAATGACAGCGAGTCAGGTTCCAGATCATCTCAGATGTGCGCAGGGCTTCGTCAACGGTTATCCCCCATCCTGTTATGTGATTGAGCGACTCAACAATCTCCTCGGGCGAAATATCCAACTCTCCCCAGAATAGCCGGCAAATACACCATGTATCGAATAGCGGACGAATATGCTGGAGGTAAACGACTATTTTTGCCCGGCCCTCGACCGACTCCCTCCCTTCCGCCATATCGACAGTAATCGTCCAGGAACGGTTGTGATGGGCGCCAATGTCCGCAGTCATATAGGAAAGCAGCATTCCAGGTGCCCAGCGGCCGTCATAGCCGGACATCTCCTGCCCCTTAACCTGCATAGCGAACTTTTCACTGCCTTTCCCTATCTTTTCTGCCGCCCTCTTACTGCCACCAGCAAACCATTCGCCTATTCCACGTTTATGAACTACCATATCGAGGAAATGCTCTACATCATCCAATGAACCCCATTTAAGCGTGTATCCTTCGAGGTCCTCCTTTGTGATAAATCCCTTTTCAAAACACTCCATGGCAAAGGCGGTAACTCCGCCACCCGACATCGAGTCCATCCCTAAGTTATCCATCATCCAGTTGATATATGCGACATGATTTATGTCCTTCATCCCAAGGTTTGACCCGCAGGTTGCTGCTGTTTCATACTCTGGACCCTCAAGATGAACGACAGGCCTACCCTCGACAACCGCTTTTGTGTATTTTCCACAGTTCATCCAGCACCCAAAGCAAGCCTTATGCGTAATAAGACAGTGCTCAATAAGCTGGTCACCGTCTATCTTGCCCACATCTTCGTAATATGTTGTTTTAAAATTATAAGCTGGAAGAACAGCATTGTCATTCGACCATCGAATGAAGAATGATGTGCCATACTTCTGCCAGGGTTCCATGTTCGGGTGTTTCTTAGTCCGTTGTATGATCTCTGCGACCTGTTTCTTGAGCGCTTCGAGATCATGGACAAGAATTGAACGATTCCCCCGAACAGCTATTGCTTTCAGTTTCTTTGAGCCCATAACTGTTCCCTGACCTGTCCTTCCTGCCTGGCGGCCAAAATCATGCGTGATACAAGAAAACAACACTCCGTTTTCACCCGCAGGGCCTATAGTAGCAATCTCGAAATCTTCACCGAGATCTTTTTTAAGTTGTTCCTCACAATCAAGTGATCCTATTCCCCAATATTTAGCCGCATCCCGCAACTCAACAGTGTCATTATCTATATATAGAAAAACTGGTTTTGGCGAAATACCAGTGAAGATAAGCATATCATATCCTGCGAACTTGAGCATCGGACCTAAATGGCCACCCATGTTGGAATCCCCATGACCGTTTGTAAGCGGCGATATTGAGCCAAATTCGGTCTTGGAACCCGAAGGGATATAGCAGCCGCTCATTATGCCAACATTCACGATGAAAATATTTTCCGGACCGAAGGGATCAGCGTTACGGGGCACTTCATCATACAGGAGTTTTGCTATCACTCCCCGACCGCCATGCCAACGACGGAAAAGCTTTTCATCGGTTGGGAAACGCTTTATTTCACCCGTGGTTAGGTTGACTCGTAATGTTGTCCCGGCAAGTCCGTTATTCATTTCGCGCCTCCGTTTCCTTGGCAGTCGGCTTTCTCTCCCATTCTACAAGAGCATTTGTATTGCATACTTTAGTGCACTCCATACAAAAATCACACTTAATCACATATCCGAGGTCCGGGTGCTGGCAGATAACGTCCATAGGACAAGCGACGATGCAATCTCCACAATTTGTACACTTTTCCTTATCGACAATGTAGCCACCTACCTCATTCTGGTAGATGGCATCCTCTGGACAAACTTCAGCACATTTACCGCATTGAGTACAGATAAAAGGACGGAACTTGCCTGGATCGGGGAATTTGGCTTCTATCCTTAGTGCTGCCTTTTTCGGATTTATCTCCGAGAAGTGCTCGATAGCACAGATCTGCAGGCAGAGCCTGCAGCCAGTGCAATTGTCTCTATTTACTTTTATTCTCATTTTCTCTCCGTATTGTTCACACCTGTCGAAACCGAATGAATGGGACCTGTGTTATTCTCTATCCCGCAACTCTTCCCAAGTTCTACAAGACAACCAAAACAACAAGTGTTCCAATTAGAGTTGAAAAGCAGGGACTAGCTTTTTTCACTTTTATTCTTCACCCAAGAACGGATATCGATAATCCTTGGGCGGATTGAGACTTTCTTTGACAGTGCGAGCACTCACCCATCTGAGGAGATTCATAAATGAGCCGGCCTTGTCATTCGTTCCCGAACCCCTGGCTCCTCCAAAAGGCTGTTGGCCGACAACTGCACCCGTGGGTTTGTCATTAATGTAAAAATTCCCAGCAGCATGGCGAAGTGACTGATACGCTTCAATAATGGCCTTCCTGTCATTGGCGAATATCGAACCGGTCAAAGCATAGGGTGAAGTGGTATCACACAGCTCCAACGTCTCTGTGAACTGATTCTCAGGATATATGTATATGGTCAACACAGGCCCGAAGATCTCTTCCTCCATGAGCTTGTGATGGGGGTCAGTGACCACAACGACAGTGGGTTGGATAAAATACCCTTTGGAATCATCGTATGTTCCACCAAAGATAATCTCGGCTGTCTCCGAATTTTTTGCGTACTCGATATATTCCACGATGCTGTCGAAAGCGGCTTTATCGATCACAGCTGCCATGAAGTTTGAAAAATCCAGAACGTCGCCCATCTTGAGAGTTTGAAGTTCATCCAGAAGTTGGTCTTTAACAGCTGGCCAGACATCTGCAGGGATATAGGCACGGCTGACTGCTGAGCATTTCTGTCCCTGGTATTCGTAAGCACCCCTTAGGAGTGCTGTGGCCACAGCCTCCACATCTGTCGAAGAATGGACAAAAACAAAGTCTTTACCGCCCGTTTCTCCAACGATTCGCGGATAGGTCTTATAATTTATAATGCTGGATCCTATGGTTTTCCAAATGGCCTGAAATACGGCAGTACTTCCCGTGAAGTGGACTCCAGCCAAATCGGCCTTCTCTAAAACAGGATCACCCACATACCGCCCCGGACCGGGGATAAAATTGATCACCCCATCGGGCAAGCCAGCCTCTTTTAATAACAGAGCGATAAAATAGGCCGAGTAAACCGCAGAGGATGCAGGCTTCCAGAGGACTGTATTTCCCATCATTGCCGGAGATGTAGGGAGATTGCCAGCAATAGAGGTGAAATTGAAGGGCGTGATGGCAAAAACAAAGCCCTCAAGCGCCCGGTACTCCACGTAATTCCAAATGCCCGGTGAAGAGTCGGGCTGCTCTTCATATATCTTTTGCATGTAGTAGGGATTGTACCTGTAAAAATCGATAAGCTCACATGCCGCATCGATCTCTGCTTGATGGACGGTCTTTGACTGTCCCAGCATCGTCGAGGCATTCACCACATCCCGATATTTTGTGGCAAGCAACTCTGCAGCCCGAAGGAAGATGGATGCCCGAGAAATCCAATCCATCTCGGACCAGTCCTTCCAGGCCTTATTCGCTTCATCGACGGCCATCGTGATCTCATCTGGGCCAGCCTTGTGATATCGACCCAAAACATGAGAGTGATCATGCGGGCATAGGCAATCTGCCAAGTTCCCTGTTTTGACTTCTTTTCCTCCAATGATCAGAGGAATCTCTATCTCCTCACCCAGCATTTTTTTGAGTTCTGCCTTCAAAGATGCCTTCTCAGGGGAACCCGGGGCGTAAACCAGCACAGGCTCATTGGCAGGACATGGTATTTTTATGACGCCATTCATGGATAATCCTCCTTTATCACGATTTAAAAGGGCACTAATTATACATCAATAAAAAATTAAAAAAAACTCCACAGACACCCTAAATAGATGACATTTTGCGTTTCATGTTTCAAGATATTAAAGTCCCAGGTCTTTGTCGATCCCCTGCATCGCTCCCAGACAGATTGAGATGAACTCATCAAGCTCGATCCCGATCTCCTGGATCTGCTCGATGTCCTCCCTCTTGGCTCCCCGAGCAAAACTCTTTTCCTTGTAGCGTCGTTTCACAAATCCCAGATCAACCTCTTTGAGCTTTTTATCCGGATGCATCAATGTTGCGGCGATAATAAACCCGGTAAGGGGATCGATAGAAAAGATGGCATAATCCATTTTTGTCTGGCACGGCGCCATCGCCGCATGAGCCTTGATCGACTGGATGATCTCCGGACCGACACCCAGGTCTGTCAGGATCTTTACCGTCTCCGTCGTATGAAGTTCAGGGCTTTTTTCTGTTATTTCATAATCGAGGTCATGAAGGATCCCGGCCATCCCCCATGTCTCGACATCCTCACCCAATTTTTCAGCAAGCGCTTTCATGCAGGCTTCAACAGCCAAAGAGTGTTTGACGAGATTCTTGTTTTTGAGATGTTGTCTCACAAGTGTTAATGCTTCATCACGATCCATGTTTTAGCTCCTTCTTTCAAGGAATATCCTCTGTGTACCTCCACAGTTCCAACCTGGAATTGTCCACAGAACTCCACAGATTATATATCACTTTTGATTATTTTGTCGTCTTTATTCTCAGCATTTAAGCATCGTCGTTTTTTTTCTGTGTAATGCTGTAAAAAACATTCGATTTAACTTTTTCGACGCCATCATCCGCAGAAACGTGGATAACGTATAGCCCTTCTTTTGCAGGAATCCACGTCCAATTGTTCTCTTCAGAATAATCCAAAACGATTTTTCGCCTTCCGGGCACAAATATGTACATATGGGTAAAAAAAGCAAGTTTATACGCACGTTGCAGGCTGAACTCGTACTTGGGAGAAGACATCCCCCGGGACGTCGCTGTAAAGCCGATCTCTGTTCCAAGCTGTTGCGGTGAATCCTTGGATAATGCCAAAACGACTGCAGCATCCTCCTTTTGGATCAAAAAAGGGATCTCTGTTCCGGCCTTTTCCTTTTCATCGGTCAAGGTCACTCCAATGCTATAGATCCCCGCCTCCTCTGGAAACCACTCCCAACTAGTCTCCTCTGATTTCTCCTGGACGATCCGTTTCTCTTCCTCTTTTCCGAGTAGAACAAAGATGTATGGATTAAGGGGCCACTTGACCAAAGGCGTAAGAGAGAACTCGTATTCAGGCAAATAGAACCCTGAGGGGGTAGCAGTGACCACGATATTTTCGTTGATCTTCTGGGGCGAGCTCTTGGAAAACGACAATTCAACCGCGATCAATTTCCGAAAATAAAGCAATGTCCCCTGGTCTGACTCTGGCTTGTAACGGTTAACCAACATGTATGGGTCACACCATATTGGATTCGACCGCATCTCATCTGACCCCTGGAGCTCCCCAATTTTTTCTCCGGTCTTCACATCAAAGCTCATCAGAAGAGAAGAGAGTGAGGTGACCACGATCCTCTCATTGACGATCATAAGATGATAGAAAGCGCGCGAAGGGATCACACTCCACCACAGAATATCCCCCCCTTTTTTATTCAAACAGTAAAGGACATTATCCATACAAGCGAAAAACCCTCTTTTTTCGTGAAAAATCGGAGGGACAAGGAGCTCTCCTCCTGTTCTGACTCTCCATCTCCTCTTCCGTTTCTTCAAGTCTAAACATAAAATCTCCCTGTCTCCGGAACCAAGGTAAACATAATCACCGTCCACAGCGAGAGTTGCCCCGATCTTGCCACCGGTCGCAAATTTATGGATCAGATTGCCTGCAGGACTCAGGACATAGAGATTGTGGTCATCACTGCCAAAGATGATCTTCCCGTCGGAAACGACAGGATTTGACCGGATGGCATCCTCAGCTTTGAATGCCCACTTTCTCTCACCCTTGAGAATATCGATAGCGAGAAACCAGCCTGAATCCGTTCCCACACAGACATTTTCCTTGAATTCAGTGATGCGGCTCGTAAGGTCTTCTCCGATGACTCTCTGCCAGAGGATATCTCCTTCCCCTGTGAGAC
>WTAW01000209.1 GCA_013139435.1 Candidatus Aminicenantota bacterium
CTATGATTCTAAAGTGGGAATTTTGGAGATTGAAGGCACAGAAAAGGCGATCACTAAAGTCAATTTTTCAGACAAAAAAAAGATCAAGTCCGATTCGAATCTCCCTCCCATACTCAAAAAATGCCTAAAACAGTTGGATGAGTACTTCAGAGGAAAGCGGCAGAATTTTTCTTTGGAGCTCCAACTGGAGGGAACAGATTTCCAGAAAAAAGTGTGGGAACAGTTGCAGAGGATCCCTTATGGAGAAACTGCCTCATACAAGGATGTGGCAGTCGCCATCGGGAACGAGAAAGCGGTCCGCGCTGTTGGGGGTGCCAATGGTATGAACAATATTGCTATTATCATTCCCTGCCACCGTGTGATCGGTGCAGATGGTAATCTTGTCGGCTTCGGCGGGGGCCTATGGCGAAAAGTTTGGCTCCTCAATCACGAAAAACAATAGAACTGCAATCCTTGAGCGCTGCTCTTACGACTGTGACAGTATCCTGAATAGAAAATTTTCTTTGGGTTAATGATCCAGGGAAGACTCGGGAGGAGAGACAAATGGGGAAGTACAGAGACCTAGCAAATAAGAGAGTTGTCATCACGGGCGGTGCGAGTGGTATTGGCTTGGCCACAACTCTAAGGTTTTGTGACGAGGGATCCAGAGTCGTGATTTTTGATTGGGATAAGGAGCGGCTCGAGAAAATTTTATCTGAAGATCAGAATTTAAGCGGTGGGATTTATGTGGATGTTAGTCAACCCAAAGAAGTCGAGAAAGGATTTCAACGCGTGGATGTCATCTTAGGGGGAATCGATATTCTCATTGCAAATGCTGGGATCAGCGTACGCCGTTCCTTCCTTGATACAGACTATGAACAATGGGCTAAGGTTCTCAGGGTGAATCTGGATGGAGCATTTCTCTGTGCGAAAGAGGCGATTAGCCGTATGAAAAAACAAAAAGATGGTGTTGTCCTCTTTACGGCCTCCACAAATGGATTGGAGGGTCGTCCCCTGTATGCGGATTACAATGCATCCAAAGCAGGAGTTATTGTCCTTGCCAAAACTCTGGCATTGGAGTTTGCACCCTGGTTGCGAGTGAACGCTATATGTCCTGGCTATGTTTTGACTCCCATGCAGAAAGCCGAATACACACCGGAGATGTTGAAACAAGTGAATAAAAATATTCCACTCCAACGACATGCATCGCCCGAAGAAGTGGCGGGATTGTTTGCTTTCCTCGCCTCAGATGAGGCAGCTTACATCACCGGACAAGCCATTCCGATCGATGGTGGAGAGACTTCCGGACACGTATCGATGGAATCAGGAGGAGAAGGATGAGTGGAAATAACAAAATAAAAGAGTTAATGAGCTTAGAGGGAAAAGTCGCCATAATCACAGGAGGTGCATCGGGCATTGGCCTTGCCTCAGCGAAACGATTGGCTGAGGCAGGGGCGACGATCGCTCTTTGCGATATCAATGAGTCAAAGGGAAAAGAGGCTGCAGCGGAGGTTCAAAAGTTAGGAACTGAGGTCCAATTTTATGCGTGTGATGTGACGTCTGACTTGGATTGCCGCCAAGCCATCGATTCCATATACAGGGATTTTGGCCGCATCGACATTCTATTCAACAATGCCGGAATCATATGGCGCAAGAGTATCACTGAATTGAGTGAAGATGAATGGGATGCTGTGCTGGATGTGAACCTAAAAGCGATATTTTTGCTCTCGCGATATGTGATCCCTCTCATGGAGAGAAGTGGAGAGGGTAGCATCATCAACACAGGCTCGGGATGGGGTCTTAAGGGCGGCGCTAAGGCCGCCGCTTATTGTGCAGCAAAGGGTGGTGTCGTAAATCTCACACGGGCCATGGCCATCGATCATGGAAAGCAGCGAATTCGCGTCAATTGCATATGCCCGGGTGATACCGATACGGAGCTCTTGCATGAAGAAGCTGTCCAGCTGGGTTTGCCAGAGGGGGAATTTATGAGGGAGGCGTCGGACCGGCCACTTCAACGCGTTGGACTACCCGAGGATATCGCCAATGCAGTTCTGTATTTTGCCAGCGAACTATCTAGCTGGATCACGGGCTCTATCCTTGTTGTCGACGGGGGCGGAATTGCTTAGAAAGGAGAAAGGAGATGAATGAGAGGGATAAAAAAGTTCATCCTTACATTCCAAACTCAGTACCAGAGGTCAAAGCAAAAATGATGAAAGACATCGGCATAACGGATATCGAGGAGCTTTATAAAGATATTCCTGAACATCTTCGGTTCAAAGGAAAGATGAATTTGCCCGATGCTTTAACGTCTGAGTACGCGCTGAAACGTCATGTAGAGGGTGTCCTTTCAAAAAATTTATCTTGCAAAGATCATATCAGTTTTCTGGGGGGAGGATGTTGGCAGCACTATGTGCCTGCCATTTGCGATGAGATCAATCAGCGATCAGAATTTTTAACGGCTTATGCGGGAGAACCGTACGAAGATCATGGACGATTCCAATCACTCTTCGAGTATGAGAGCTTGATGGCCGAGCTCCTGGATATGGATGTGGTGAATGTACCGACATATGATTGGTGCCAGGCAGCGGCTACGGCCATTCGGATGGCAGGACGAATCACTGGTCGCAATGAGATCCTTGTTGCGGACACCGTTTCACCGGAAAGACTTGCTGCCATTCGGAATTATTGCCATCCTGTGATGAATGTCAGGCTTGTCAAACATTGTCCTCAGACCGGGATCATGGACCTTGAGGATATGGAGACAAAGACCTCGTTAAAAACAGCGGGTGTTTATTTTGAGAATCCTTCCTTTCTCGGGTTTATCGAACATCAGGGCGAGCTGATCTCAGAAATCACTCACAAAAGCGGAGCCATTTCTATTGTGGGAGTCGACCCTGTGTCCCTGGGCGTGATTCGTCCCCCAAGCCAATATGGAGCGGATATTGTGTGTGGAGACATCCAGTGTTTGGGTGTTCATATGTTTTTCGGCGGTGGACTCGGGGGCTTCATTGCCTCTCGGGATGAAGAAAAGTATGTCATGGAGTATCCTTCGCGCCTTTTTGGGATCACAAAAACCGCAGTAGAGGGAGAATATGGCTTTGGTGATGTGGCTTATGAGAGGACCTCTTTTGCAGAGAGAGAGGAGGGAAAGGAATTTGTCGGCACGCATGCAGCTCTTTGGGGCATCACGGCAGCTGTTTATCTTTCTCTCATGGGGCCGCAGGGAATGCAGGAACTCAACACGGTCATTCTACAAAAATCGCACTACCTTATGAAGCAACTCTCCGCAATCAGTGGGGTGAGAGCTCCGTACTTCAAGTCCTCACATTTTAAGGAATTCGTGGTTGATTTTAATGAAACGGGAAAGACAGTCAAAGACATCAACACGTATCTACGGTCAAAGAAGATTTTTGGTGGCAAGTCCCTGAGATCAGTATTTCCAGAGCTAGGTGAGAGCGCTCTGTACTGCGTCACTGAGATCCACACGAAAGAAGACTTGGATTCTTTGATTCAAGCGATCAGAGAGATCGTGGACTCTGCTGGAATACTGGATCTCAGGGAGGAAGGATCAACCGATGACTGAAGACAAGACAATCAAGGTAAGAAAATTTCATCAGGCCAAATGGGACGAGCCAGTGATTTTTGAGTTGGACACCAAGGGTGAGAGGGGGATCCAAGTCCAGCGAGTGGAGAAGGAGATCCAAG
>WTAW01000441.1 GCA_013139435.1 Candidatus Aminicenantota bacterium
TCTTAATTCTTTCAAATCCACCCAAATCGGAGGAGTGTTTTATTCGCCTTCCAGGCGAAAAGCGCGCCTATTCCAATGAGAACAATGGTTAAGATTGGACTGAACGTACCATAAACTTGCAACCCTAAAATAATGGCAACGATTACTAAAAATAGACAGAAAGTAGCCAATCTCTTACGCCTCACTCGGTAAGGTTTTAACTGTGCAGAGAAACCATCCGGCACAGTGTCTTCAGGACCTATTTTTGACATATAGGATTCAATTTTTGGCTGAAGGCTGAAATGGACAAAAGACAATAATCCCATCATAGTAAACAGGATGAGCGTTTTAGCTAGTACAACCCAGCTTGTCCAGAGGGCTTCAATGCCCAATGGGCCAAAAATGATCAGTAACACCCCAGAGATTAGCACGGTCCATTGGAATACGTAACAACGGGTTGCACCATGCCGGATTATATTCTCCTGATACCGATCAACGTAGTAGTTAAATGAAGGACCCAATAGAGCCCGTTCATTAACAACTATAAGATTAAATAGAGGCGTTGACATGAATACAAAACCCATCACATGAAGAAAAATCAAAACATTGTAAAAGACTTCCATAATACCCTCCTATGCTGGCCACGTTTTTTCTTTGTCCCAATGAGATCATTGCAATATTTTGAGTCTGATGGGTTGCCAAGCTGCCATTTAGGACATTTTACTGCCATCCCTACCTCGTTTTATTGAGATAACAATAAGGCTATATAATAGAAAGCCCGTTTTTCCCATATAAGCTATAATATTTATTAACATAGTAGGGAATATGAAGTCAAGTCAACGAAGCGCAGACCTCTCCTCACGTCACACAGGATGATTTAATCGCTACTTTTTGTAACTAGTTCTTCTCTAGCCTCCTTTATTGAGGATGTTACTTTGCATGTTATCTTCCCTGTAAAGACTTGATATATTCTATTGTATATATATTTTATATATATATAATAGGAACTATAATATTTACCAATTTTTTACAAATAAATCATACTACGTAGATGGAAAATTGGAATTATCCCGGTGTTTCATACCCATGACACAGGAACTTAAACTTGAAAGTGGCGCCAGAATCGCTAGCATAGGTGGGGGACCGGCGGGATCTTTTTTTGCTCATTTCATCCACAAATTCGCTAAACAAAAAGGGATTCAATTAGCAACGACAATTTTTGATGGTAAAGATTTCTTGCAGAAGGGGCCGCGAGGTTGCAATCTCTGTGCCGGAGTACTCGCAGAGAGCCTATTCCAGAAACTAAAAGTTGAAGGGATCGATCTCCCTGAAAATAGAATCATAAGCCGTGTGGAAGGATACACGATGCATGTGGATAGCGAAAATCTGCCCTTGATGTGTTCAGATAATAAGAACGATTCCATCGCCACTGTCTTCAGAGGAAATGGCCCTCGTTTCTCGACATATCAAGAGGTCATAAGCTTCGACGACTTTCTCCTAAAGAGGGCCCAGGAGGCTGGGACTAAAATCAACTCTTGGCCTGTATGGGACATCCAATTGCCCGAGAACGCCGATCAAACGATAATCATTTCCTACGGGCCAAAGGATAATCTTCGAAAGACTGAAGCCGACCTGGTTGTCGGCGCATTTGGTGTAAACACTTATTTGATGCAAAAGATAAAAGATCTGGGCTTTGGTTACAGCCCCCCCTCCACACTTTCGATATTCCAGGCAGAACTTAAATTAGGCAGAGAAAATATTTTGGAAAATTTTGGAAAGACAATTCATGTTTACATGCCAAGGGCAAAGACTATCCGTTACGCGACTGTCATTCCCAAGGGAGACTATATTACCATCACAGTCATAGGGAAAAAGGATGCCACAAAAGATATCTTACAGGAATTCCTCTCTCTGAGAGACATTCAGGGGAAAATCCCATTTTGTCAACCCCATTGTTTTTGTTTACCAAAAATAACCGTATCTCCAGCAAAAAAACCATTTACGGATAGGTTGGTCATGATCGGAGATGCGAGCTACTCGAGACACTACAAAAACGGAATCGAATCGGCCTTTTTAACTGCCCGATTAGCCGCGGAAACCGCGATTTTTTATGGAGTGGATGCCACCTCTTTTAAAAACTATTATCATCGACAGGCAAAAAGACAAATTATTCGAGATAACGCCTACGGACGCCTTCTCTTCTCTATCAGTGATCTCATCTCTGCAGTCCCCATCCTCGCTCAAGCTCACTTACAACTGGCAAAAAAACAACAAGAATCGAGAGCTCCCAAAAAAATCAGATTCATTTTATGGAATATGTTCACCGGGAACATCCCTTACCGGAATATTTTTAAAGCCTCTCTCGATTTCTCATTACATCTATCGTTATTGTTTAATACACTTGTCCTCTTTGTCAGAAAGCTGAAAAAAAATATCCGCTAAGGCGTTAGGCTGTGGAAGGATCAAAGATTCTCGATCAAGCCTTTGGCTGAAATAAGTATCGACATTTATTATGAATTATTCAGGCAAAGGTTATTAACACATTTTTGGTTCAAATTTCGCAATCTTGACGAGATAACGGAAGCGACCTCCATCATAATCATATAACCAATATGATTGTTCTTCTTAAAGAGATCTCGAAGGACCTTGCCATTTAAAACAAGAAGTTCCGAGTTTTCCACTGTCCAAGCCGCTGCAGTCAACGTGTATGGTTCAGTCACGGAGGACCATCCGAAGATATCTCCTTGTCCGACTGTCTCAATGGACAATTGCTCGAGGCCTTTGTCCGCCCACATTCTGATCTCAATTTGACCCTTCAACACGAGGTATAGATTTGTTGCTTGAGACTCTTCTTCGAATATCCGAGTTCCTTCTCCGTATTCTTCCTTTTTTGCTAACTCCCCAATGGAGCTTAATTCTGAATCTGTCAGGCCATTAAAAATCTCAAAACTTTTTAATTCTTCGACGGAAACCATTTTTCCCTCCTTTAATGGAATACAGGATAGAAATCTATTTAATCTATCAATATTATATATATAATAGATTTATTGGGTTTGTCAATCGTTCAGATTTTGACATTAAAATAGGCTTGTGTTATTTTCCTGGTGCGAGTTGTCGTTATCTTCGTTTGGAAAAGAGATCAAAGACAGACAAAATGAAGAAAATTGGGCGCCTGCATGTCATTACAGACACAGAACTCCAGACTCGCTTTTCCCATATAGACCTGGC
>WTAW01000322.1 GCA_013139435.1 Candidatus Aminicenantota bacterium
CTTTTGAATTTTCTGTTTTTTTCAGTAAATACTTCCCAGATACTCGCATCGGATGCAATGATGTTTGCGATGAGGTCTCCAGGCAGACCGGATGAGATCTTATTCGGGTTGAAGATCAATTCTCCATCCAAGTTAAAGATGGCAAATCCCAGGTCCATTTGATTGAGCGATGGAATGGAGGAGACTCGCAAGAGTTCAAAATAGGGATTGGCCGAGTAGAGAAAGGGCAGCATATCGTAATCTGTGGAAAGATAGATCATTACTCGCCCAATGATTTTTTCTTCCTGAGAGTAGTCCTTGTAGGCGATGAGAAAATCTTTGTTTGTACCCATGTAATGGACTCGTTGTTTAAAGATCGACCATTCAGGGCTTTTCGGAGGATTGAAGTTAATGCGGAAAACTTCTGGGACATTGAGTGTAAAGCGGGATTGGAGCACTCCCTCATTGTTGAGTATCTCCAAGCTCGAATACCAGTTGAATTTAGCCAGCAATGTATTTTGCCAGATCAAATGTGCCAGGTCGGAAAATTCTTCACTGTTGAGAGAGGCGATTATCGAGCCCTCATTTTTGTCGATCTCGGGAAATGATTGAGTGATCAAAAATGCGCCCCAAGTCACTTGGGATTTTATGATGTTCTGCAGGGAATTCTGGAGCAATGTCTGCTCTTTTTCCGAGGAAGCGAAATGGAGAGAGGCGTAGATAAAAAGAGTAGTGAGCACGATCGCAGAGAGCCAGAGTCTTTTTTTCTGCAGAATCCATGGGAGATATGCGATAAGAAAGACAAGAGCGAGGATTAGAGCCTGGATCAGGAAGAGGTAGATGGAATATCTGCCCCTAAAGAAGATCATATACACTCCAAATCCCGCAATGAGGAGGACAAGAGGGTAAACGGCTTTAGGTGCATGCAGGATGGTGAGTCTCAGTCCCACCAGACTAATCAATAGAGTACTGAAGAAAAAAAGAATGATGCTGAAATGGATAAGAATAAAGGAAGGATCGAAAGAAAAGCGAAGCAGGTTGAGGTTTGAGTGGAAAACAAGACGAAATAGGGCCTCCTGGAGAATGAAGACAAAGCATAGAACGATAACGATAGAGATGAGCGAAAGGAGGAAAAATACAGGTAAAGAAGCCCGTTTCTCCTTTCTTTTAACATGCTTTTGAATCACATAAGCCAAACAAGACATAAAAACAAAGAGACAGAGCGTCGTGAGAAAGATATCAGCTGGCGAGCGCGTAAGATTCCATATGGATATAAAGCTTGTCGTGGATGGTGAATAGACAGAGAGGGATTGGATCTTTCCCAGAGCGCTCAAGGGGAAAAAGAGGAGTCTTAACACACAGAGAATACACAAGATCAGGAGCAGCGCGAGAGGATTTCTTTCGTTCCGAAAACTCTGTGACCTGACAGCGGAAATGAGCAAACACACAAGCGCTGCGCCGATCAAAAGATAAAACATCAAAAGGAGATCTTCTTTTTGAGATGAGATCTTGGACCGGAGCGAAGGTGACCTGAGGTCCACATAAGCGATGATCTCATCGCTCTCATTACGAAGGGGGAAGATCAAGGTCTGGATCTGAGCTTGGAGTCGTGGCTGTCCGATATATTCATCTTTATATCTTAAGAATATACGCTCAAAACCCGAGACATCCTCCCGAAAATCTTGATAGTTAATGCTACAGTTCTCCAGTAGCTTTTCATCGAGGAAATGGTATTCGTTAAGATAGGGAGTCTTGAATTGGGGGAGAAAAGCAAGAAGCCGATAACATACGATGTGTTGGTTTTTTTCAAGCCCTTTAATGGATACAAGATAAGCCGAAGCTTTGTTTTGAACGAGAAAAGTTGATTTTTTGTCCTCTAAAGAAAATCGGGTGCCATCGTTTAGAGTGATCTTGCTCAGGTCGATAACTTGACCCAACCACAAGGCGAGCATGTGATCACTGTCATAAAAGGCTACGCCCTCGTTTTCCGGGTCAATATGCAGACTCTTGAGGAGAGAAAAGATCTCATCTTTTCTCTTCGGGAAGTCATTATCCTGGATAATAGCGTATGTCTCACCCATGTCTTCGATGATCTCAGAAAATTCGTTCTTTGTGGATTGGGCCTTGTCTCGCAACTGATTAAGTCCTTTCTCGTAGTAGTTGTGGGAAGTGAAGAGAGGAACGATTTGAGAGAGGCAGAGAAAGAGGGAAGAAAGAAATACTCCCACAAGAAAAGTGAAAAAAAATCTGTCTTTATTTTTGATGAAGTTGAGCACGTTCAAATTGTCGCTGCCCTTATCTCGGTGATCTTCCAAGCATCACCCGTATGGCCCTCTGTTTGGGAAGACTGTTTAATCAGATAGAAAAAGATATTGAATACATACTGGTTTCGGTTCTTTTTATCTCTGAAAGACCATCTGGTTTTAATGATCGCGCTCTTCCCCTCAACAGAGGTGGGTTGGTTTTCGGAGTAGAATTCAAAAGTCGTGTAGGACGAGAATATCTTCTGGAAGAGAAAATAGGCTTGTTGATTGGTGACCTGATCAGAGAACGATATGGGCTCGGGAAGTGAGATATTGATATGGCTCTGTGGAGGAAATAGGGAATAGAGCATCCGGGGGTCATTCTGGAGAAAAGCTCTTTCGATATTCTGGGTGGTAGAAGGAAGAAGAATTGAAATGAATGACAAGAGAAGAATAGCTAGATTTCCCACTCCTTAAATCTTACCACAAATGAAAAAAGGCGTAAAACAAAGGAAAAGATTATTAATCTACGATTTTTTTGAAAAGTTTTTGGGACTGAATTCTTCAGAGACAACTTTTTGTAGCTCTTCCCGGATTTTTTCGATCTTATCCAGTTTGGCAGAAATTTTACTGAAAAGCACATCTTGGTTTTTTATCCCTTCATGGATAAGGAAGGCTGCGCTTTCCGACCGGCTTTTGAATAGGCCTGCATCCACTAGCATGCTCATTTTTTTGTTGCATTCGTCATTCACACGGATGGTTAAAACCGTGTTTCGGGAAGCGAGAGCTTTATCCACAACTTTTCGAATGGATTCGGCAGTTTTGAGGGCGATTTTTTCGACTTGATTGCCGAAATCATCAAATGCGCTCTGGCGTTTCTTTTCCTGCGCTTGTTTTTGCTCTTGTTCCTGGTCTTGGCTTTGCGCTTGGTCTTTTTCTGGTTTCTGTTTTTCTTTCTGTTCTTTGTTTGGGTTGGTTTTTTTCCCTGTGTCCTTTTCTCCCTTTTTTCCTTTAGGCGCACGCGATTTGATGTTCTTTGTATCTTTGATATCTGTCATTGATATCTCCTGTATATTGTAATCTAATTACATACTACAGAATTACACAAACATTGTCAACAGAAAAGTAAGATATATGAGAACGGTTGACGGAGTTAGATTTCCTGGATTATTCACGAGTTGAGGCCACCCCACCCCACCCTTTTTTATGAATAATTCAGGATAGTCAGGCTTCTTTGGTTTCTTGTTCTGATTCCTCGGTCGTATTGGATTCAGGCTCCTCAATATCTGTTTCCTCTTGGAGTTTCTTTATCCGTTGGGCATCTTTCATGCTGCTGATCCCAGCTATAAAGACAATGATGCCGATAAGGAAGAGAAGTGGTGGTATAGAACCAAACACCAATTCACGAAACTCCTGCCACCAGACAAATATCGCAAGCCAGGCACTGCCTGCCATTAAAATCAATCCACAGATAATAGCGAAGAGTTTACCCATTGCTTAACCTCCCATTCATGTGGAAAAAGTCATTTTTTCGAATTATAACAAAAGCATAGCCCTATGTCACTATCGTTCCATCGGAAGAGGTTCCAAAAACGAAATTCCCTCACATCTCCCATTAGGAGATGTACCAAGCCCGTCCAGCCCTTCGCACGGTTTTCTCCACCACTCAATTGTGGCACTTAAAAACGCCATATGTATCCCTACCATTACTGTTTTGGTAATGCTTCCGATTAAGTGTTCGGTGTAGACCTAAAAGAGGGAAAGAGGTAGAATAGACGAAAATATGGCCGACTCAAGGGAGGACGTGTTATGGTATCTATCTGTGTAAAAAGAATCAGCTTGTGTCTAATCTTCTGCTTAGTGATAGGAATATCTCACTTGATATGTGAGGAGAATGAACCATTCATTATCGGAGATATAAAAGTCGCTCCAGGAGATGTGAGGTCTGGATATCTGACTGTTCCGGACAAGGAAGACCCTGGTTGCTTTATACCCGTAACCATTATCAACGGCACGAAAAAAGGGAAAACTTTAGCCCTTGTAGCCGGTGTGCATGGTTACGAGTATCCTCCAATTCTTTCGCTCTATCGAATAAAGCAAATGATCGATCCTAAGTCTTTATCAGGGACACTCGTGTTGGTCCACATCGCCAATCTTCCTGGATTTCAGAAGAGAATTGTCTATTACAATCCCTACGATTGGAAAAATCTGAACAGAGTTTTTCCCGGTGACCCAGAAGGCACATCGGCGCAGAGAATCGCCTATGTTCTGACTGAGGAAGTTGTAAAGAAATGTGATTGTCTCATAGACCTTCACTGTGGTGATGCGAATGAAGCTCTCATTCCTTATTGTTACTGGATGCTCAGCGGAGACCAAAAGCTGGACAACATCACAAAAGAGATGGTCCTTGCCTTTGGGATAAAGCATATCATTATCGATAAATCGCGGACAAAAGATAAATCGGACTCCAAATATCTGGGTAACACGGTTGTTCTTTATGGCAAGCCAGCAATTACAACAGAGTCTGGATACTTGGGCAGAACAGATGAAGAGTCCATCGCACGGAATGTCAAAGGCATTATCAGTGTCATGAGATACTTTGAGATGATCGAAGGAGATCCGGAACCAGTGTCCGACCCAGTATGGATCGATAAGTATGAAGTGATCTATGCAGATATGGATGGATTATTCTACCCGGAAACCAAAATGGGCTATTACGTCTCCAAAGGAGAAAAAGTCGGCACCATCATGGATTATTTGGGAAATGTCAAACAGGAACTCAAGTCCCCCTTTACGGGAATCATCCTCTATATCATAGAAACTCCTCCGGCCAATAAAGGAGAACCTCTCTTTGAAGTTGGAAGAATACAAAAAGACTAAAGGCTCCAAAGGAGGATCATTGCCGAAAAAGCTTAAAGGTGCCATCTTTGATATGGATGGAACTGTTGTCGATGCCCCATACGATTGGACAAATATCAAGGACGAATTGAACACACAGGGGAAACCCATCCTTTCTTACATTCAAGGCCTTGCAGAACCGGAAAAGACCCAGAAATGGAAGCAGCTAGAAAATTATGAAAAGGAAGCGACAAAAAAAGCTGTTCTCAAAGATGGAATGCCGAAGTTTTTGGCTTTTTTAAAAACGCTAGGCTTAAAAATAGCGTTGGTCACGAACAACTCGAGAACAAATGTTCTGTACCTCCTCGATAAATTCGATCTGACATTCGACCTTGTTCTTTCCCGGGAAAGCGGACTCTGGAAGCCGTCAGGAGCGCCGTTTAACGCCGTTTTAAAGCAGTTGAAACTGAAAAAAGAGGAGTGTTGTGTTATCGGCGACACGTTCTTTGACATCGAGGCGGCTAAGGATGTGGGAATCGATAAGATCTTTATTCTAAACAGAGATCATGAGAAATTTGCCTCGACTCCAGCGAAAGTCTTTGCGGATGTAGAGGCGCTTCAGTTATATATGGTTTTAATTTTTTCGAAGCTTAAAGAATTTGATGGCAAGGATAAGAAAGACTACAGTGAAGAGAAATAGGACCCCGATGTGGGGAAGGATCGCTGAGAATCCATACCCGAAAAAGATCAATTTATGGAACGCATCCATAGCCCATCCTGTCGGAAAGATGAAGCCTAAGTTGCGCATCCCCCGAGGGACGAGTTCCAATGGCCACCAACATCCTCCTAGAGCGGACATGGTATTGGCCACAAGGATGTTGAGGATGATGAGGATCTCTACTTTTTTGATCAAGCTGCCAAAGAAGATACTCATTCCGGATATTGTGCCGCAGAAGAAAAGGGCGACAACAAGGATAGAGATGATGGAAGGGCCGAAGTAGATCTTGAACAGGACTTTGCCCACGGCAAAAAGAAGAATGGTCTGGATCATGCCGATGATCACTCGGCTGGTCCATTTTCCGCCCAAGATTGTCGCAAATGTCGCCGGGCTCAGGAATGTTCTTTCCAGCTGTCCGTGCCGACGCTCCTCAAGGAGGATGATTCCTCCATACATGAGTATAGTGAAGACGATGAACATGATCGTGATGGCAGGAATGGAGTGGTTGAAACCGGAAGGGATAACCTGAAGCCTGCCTCCGATTTCAGTTCGCAGGGAAATGAGTCTTTCGAAGTCATGTTGGTCGTATCTGGCTTCAAGGTCCTCTTCATTGTGTGGGACAATGGAGATAACTCTGGACATGATTTTGATGATGGCTTTTAAAATGTTGGAATACGCTGCCTGAGATGCTTCCAAGTTGCTCGAAGCCTCCTTTTCAAGGATGAGCTCCACTTGTGTCCCGGATAAAATATCCTTGGCAAAGTTCTTCGGAATGAGAAGAGTTCTCACTCTCTTTTCCTGTTCATTCTCTATCACATCAACGGCATACTTCTCGCTCTCCAACTCTTTCACCAGTTGCTCGGAGAGAAAACTCTTGTCGTGGTCCAACACATTCAGAGTGACCTTTTGGATCCCTCCTTCTGATTCAGGAAAGGCCATGCCGAAAATCAACGCAAAAAGGAGGGGAAAAATAAGGAGCCAGAAAAAAAACATCTTGTCCTTGATCGTGAGCTTCAAATCATTGACAGCTATCGTCCAGAATGTCATTGGGAGATTCCCTTTTTCAGATTCTTATTCAGGAAGTATGAACCCATAATGGAAAGCATTACACCCGCAACGACCATAACAGACAAAATCGGCAAGATCGTTGCAAGGGATTCGCCGCGC
The DNA here is from genome assembly GCA_013139435.1 of Candidatus Aminicenantota bacterium. GTDB lineage: Bacteria > Acidobacteriota > Aminicenantia > Aminicenantales > Aminicenantaceae > WTAW01. The sequence goes on from WTAW01000322.1 coordinate 6,946, forward strand.
ATGATCTTTTTGAATGCGGTTATTCCCCAGTAATTCAGTGTCAGTTTGGAGAATATGAGAATAACAGGGGGATAATTTTCAACGGGAATCATACTCCCTCCGAGCATAGACATCAGTAGGATCACTGTCGTGAGAAGCGCTCCAGCCTGTCTTTCCGTACGGACAAAAGAGAAGAGAAAAGCGATAAAACCGGCGATCAGGATGTTGAGACACAAAACAAGGAGCGCAACAGCGGCAGGATCACCCCAATGGATGGAAAAGAGGACTCGCCCAAGGATGATCAACAGAGATGTGCAGAGGATGCCGATCAGAGTGGAAATGACAATTTTACTCCAGATATACTCTGTCAGGTTGACCGGAGATATGCGTAATCTCATGAGGGTTCCACTCTCTTTTTCGCTGAGAATATCCTCGAAAACAGCGTTGCAGATAAAAAGGAGAAACATGACTGCCATGGCGGGGAGGATGTGGGCTTGAACACTCAGGTCCTCTACGTCCTTTTTTTCTTCTGAAAGTGTTATTTGTTTGAGAGAAATGACAGGAGGAAAAAGATATTTGGACGCTCCATCGATGCGGTCTTTAAATTGTAAAGAAAGGGCTGAGATTGCCTCATCCGGAAATTCTTCCAGATCGGCGAGCTCTCTTACGGTATCCAACTCATCGGCGAACAGATGACGCAGGGAAGACAAGACAAGAGTCATCGTGTCGAGTATTTCTTCAGCGATCTGCGGGAGAAACTGTTCTGCAGGATTTTTTATAAGCAGAATCTCAGTGGATTGTCCGTCCCATATGTTTTGCCCAAAATTTTCTGGGATAATCAACAGTGCTGAAGCTTTCCCTCTGTCCAACAGTTTTCGTCCCTCGTCTTCCTCAATCGCTTCCAGTTCGATTAGCTCGTTCAATTCGCCTTGAGTCAGTGCTCCGAGCAAAAGTCCGGAGATCAAGCTTTGATCGTTATCCGCAGCAAAAATTTTAACCTGGGGGAGGGTTCCCTCTCCGCCGGATCCGAAGACCATCCCGAAGATCACAGTGAACACAATAGGGATGAAGAGAAAGCCCAGGATGACAACAGGATTTTTCCACTTTCTCTTAAAATCTTTCCGAACGAGATAAAAAAGGTTTCTCACTCGCGCAGTTCCTTTCCTGTCAGTTTGAGGAATACACTTTCAAGGTTTGGCTGCTTTATAGACACATCATCGATCGTGATCCCTTTCTTAAAAAACTCCTCCAATACAGTTGAAATATTCTTTGAGGCTTCCAGAGAGAACACGATCTTTCCCTCCTCTATGGATAGCACGGTAGCTTGCTGAAAGGAGGAGATGATGGTTCTTGCCTGGTCGATGCTGAATTTTCCGCTGACAATGACAATATCTTTCTCACCGACGATCTGAACGAGTTCATTCAGGGTGCCCATTGCTAAGATCTTACCGAGGTCTAAAATAGCGATGCGGTGGCAGAGCTCCTCGGCTTCTTGAAGGTTGTGGGTCGTGTAGAGGATAGTTGTTCCCTTGGAAGAGGCCTCTTTGATGATCTCGTATATGTTCAACTTGGTCTGGATATCTATGCCTGCCGTCGGTTCATCCAAGAGCAACAGTTTGGGTTCATGGATCAATCCGATGATGAGGTTAATCCTGCGTTTCATCCCTCCTGAGTATTTTTTTAATGCCTCATTTTCTCTGCCCAGCAGTCCGGTTTTTTCCAGATAATACTGAACTCTTTCCTCCAACTTTTTTTTTCGGACGCCCTGCAGTTTTCCCCAGAAGAGAAGATTTTCCTTGGCAGTCAACTCTTCATAAAAAGCCATCTCTTGAGGGACGACTCCCATCAGTCTTTTTATTTTTTTTAAGTCACCATCAAGGTCTAGAGAGCCAATGCGGATTTTTCCGCTGTCTGGTTTTAGCAGCCCCGCGATCATTGAGATAGTTGTCGTTTTTCCCGCACCATTAGGGCCCAGAAATCCGAATATTTCCCCCTCTGCTACCTCAAAGGAAATATCATCAACGGCTTTGATCGTGTCAAACGTTTTTGATAAGTGATCTATGTGTAACATTACCAATCTCCTCACCTTATGAATTATTCATAAAAGATTCTGACAAATTTATATTAAAATACCAATTTTAAGAGAAAATTCAATATTTTTTTGTCAGAATCTTTTACCCTACGGGCGAACCGATCTCACAACATCGACTTCGTCGTGGCCCAATCGGAGTAGTACACTACACCTCATGAACCACTTCCTTGTCGCTGTACTAACCTCGGCCCGTGAATAATCCAGGTGCCTGAATTATTCATAAATGCTGGCGACACATGAATTCTAAAAACTATCTATTCTAAATGTCGCCATCTTTTACCCTCCGGGCGAGCCGATCTCAGCTCACGGAGGGTGGGCAGCTCTGGAGTTACCGGGACCACTGTTTGTCGGCCAGATAGGCTTGTTTGAGCGTGTCTCCGCGCACGCCCTGACGCAGGGCCTCCAGAGCCAGCAGGTCATCCGGAGGGATAT
>WTAW01000031.1 GCA_013139435.1 Candidatus Aminicenantota bacterium
ATATGGAGCGAGGTGGCGTCTCAACTGACCCAGGGAGGGATTTGTCTTTTGTTGGATAAAACTTCTGTTCACAAGATCTTTTTTCACAATGATGTGGGCGATTGCCAAAGCGACTATGGCGTCAGTACCCGAATGAATGGGATACCATTCATCGCTTTGAGCGGCTGTCTCTGACATCCTGACGTCAAAAGTGATGAGCCTTGCGCCCTTATTGACTCTGGCGTCGACGAGCTGTTGGGCCATAGGAAAGAACCGGTCGTGATTCGCATACGGATTGGCCCCAAAGTTAAAAATGAGCCGGCTGTGGCCCACATCTTCGAGGATATGAAACGTTTGGACCATCGATTGTAAGGCAACGTTTCGATTGCTGTTCTTCAAACGATTCCGGTTTATAACGCTCGAACCGATGGCATCCAAGAGCCTGTTAAGCAGGGGATCGTCTTCCCCGGCGTCTGTGAGCCATTCACTGGATCTTCTGTTTGGGATAAGACCTCTGATGCGTTGGCTGAGCAAAACATACACTTCGTCCCAAGTGATGCGTGTCCACGCTCCATCCCCCCTGGAGCCTACTCTTTTCATCGGATATAGCAGTCTTTCTGGGTCGTTGGCGAGGTTGATCCCTGCCACTCCCTTGGCACATATTCCTCCATGATTGATAGGGTGAGCTGGATTCCCGAGGATCTGGACGAGCCTATTGCCGTTCAGGTAAGCGATCACCCCGCATCCTGCGGGACACTGTTTGCATGTTGTGGGGATCGCGGTCAAAGATTTTAACGATGTACGGGATACGGCTCTCTGTCCGTGATCGAGGGGCGTGGATAGGGCATGATGGCTGGCCGCCAAGCCTGCAGTCCAGGTGATGCCGGTCTTCATGAATCTCCGTCTTGAGTATCTTTTTTTTAGCATTGACTCAGTCCACCTGAATAATACATGATCATTACAATAAGGGAATAAACTCCCCGGCTAAAACGACAACATACCTCATGAAAAATATACCGACGACCACCAGGATGGATGCGATCGTCACAGTGACCAAATTTCTGAATCTCGGGACAACAAGAAGGATAAACGGAAGGATCTTGCCCAGCACATTCTCCACAACCAGGAAGAGAAAGCTGAAATTCCCTCCGAGAAGAAGGTGGAACGCAGCCTGAGCATCCGAGTGAGAGATCGACAGGACAAGAAGATCGCTTCCGACCAGGAAGAGGTCAAAAACGATCATCCATGCGAGCATTTTGCTCAAACTGAAGATCAAGTCCTTGTTGATTGTCTTTTCTTTGGAAAAAAATCGCCCGATGATGAGACAGACTAGGATCATCAAAGCTATCCCAGACACAATAGCCGATGCGAGGAAAAGGATCGGCATGATAGCCGTGTTCCAAAGAGCCCTTGCTTTGCCGAATGCCAATATGAAACCAGTATATCCATGGACAGATATAGCCAGGGGAATACCGATGAATCCGAACAGGCGCGTAAGTTTGAGGTTCCCCTTGAACATGAAAATACCGTAGATGATACAGTTAATGGGATAGAGCACGAGCAAGAATGATCCCCAAGTTATGGGAGAGGACCAGTTGAGATAGACAAAGAGATGCCAGGCTCTGTAGGGGGCTCCTATGTGGAACAGCAGGAAGAGGGGTGCAAAAATCAAAAGGATCGTTGCCAGAACGACCCCCACTTTGCCCAGAGGTTTGTACTGTTCCATCCCAAAGCCATAGGATAGAGTGGAGAGTATGAAGGAGCCGGCGCTCAGGCCGGTCAAATAAAAATAAATGGCGATAAACAGGCCGAAAGTTTCCTGATGAGTGATGTTGTAAAGAACTTGTGTCTCCATCACTTCTCTTCCTCTACGGTTTCCACAGCTTCGATATCCAATCCGATGTAATACGTCTGGGGGGATGTCCCCATTTCAGGCTTTATGACGTGAACCGCATTTTTGGCAATAACCTGGGCGATCTCGCTTTCCGGATCGTTCAGATCGCCGAAAAGGATGGCCCCGGTTGGGCAGGTGACCACGCATGCCGGCATAAGACCCGCATCCACTCTATGGTGGCACCAATAGCACTTCTCTGCGATCTTTTTTCTTGGGTTGATGTACCTCACGCCATACGGACAGGATGCCATGCAGTAACGGCATCCGATACACCTGTGCGGGTCGATATAGACGATCCCATCTGGGCGCTTGATCCCGGCATTGACCGGACAGACAGTCACACAGATCGGATCTTCACAGTTGTTACACACGATGGGAAGTGAAAATTCTCTCACATGAGGATAATGCCCCTTCTCGATTTTTTTGACCCAGGCTCGCCAGACACTGAGCGGGACATCATTTTCACTCTTGCAGACAATGGAACATGTGTTGCAGCCAATACACTTTCTCAAGTCGAAAAGCATGGCGTATTTTTTCGATTTATTGCTCATTGTCTTCTTGTTTGCCTTCAGAGTGTTCCATATCTGTGTTTATTGCTTCTTCTTTTTCATCCTTTTCTACGGTCTCTTTGACTTTATCTATACTCTCTGTTTCTTTGTGCTCTTCTTTCTCTGTATCGTCTTCCTTTTTGTCCTTCTGTTCCTCTTTGACTTTCATGGTTTCATGCCAGTCTTGCAACCTCTCTCGGAATCTATTCCGAGATTTGAATCCTAGGTACACAAATGTCCCCAAAATAAGGAAAAAAGTTAACCCTCCACCCACTGTGTTAAAGCCAGTCCATTTTGTTGAATTCAGGTGAGTGGGGCCCAGGGCGATATTCGCTTTCTTTTGCGGGTCATGACAACGTGTACAAAAATCTTTGTATACTGTATTGGTTCCATGTGCGGGATTATGACATTGGATACATACGGCCATGTCGAACATTTCGGAGATGTCTCCCTTTCGGTGTCCTGATACCTTTCCGATCGAGGAACCTTTGAGTATGTTCTTCACCATGACTTCCGGGTGACATTCTCCACAAGTCGCTTCAATGTTTTTTTCGTGTATGGATGCGGAGGGATCATCATGGCGGAGGATGTGATGTTTAGTATGGCAGTGATAACAGAGAGGGAGTTCTCTATCCGGCAGTATGGGTGTGTACTCAAAATGCACATTCTTGAGGTACTCTTCTGACTGTTCGGGATGACATTTGGCGCAGTCCACATCGACAAACCCCTCCCGAAAATGCACGTAGGGATTGGCATGGATGTGGCAATCCACACACGAAAGCTGTCCCATTTTGTGCACATCCTGTGTCCATTCCTCAGGATTCACATAGAGAGACCGGACAGCACCGTTTTTTAGGACCTGTGCGAGATTTTTATTCCCGTGACACGTCAGGCATTCTTGATCGGTGTACTTGGGAGCTTTTGGGGAGGAGTGGAGAACAAGATTGAAGCCAAGGATACAAAGGATGAGTAGCTGAAGTGTCCTCCGTTTAACCATCATAGGCAGTAGGGGATTTGGTAACATAATGTGTTTATGATGTCAAGACAAGTCATGATGCCTGGCTCATTGCAATAATGAGCCAGATCTCTTGATCATAGACTCAGGTGCCTTTAGAATTCGTAGGCCAGACCTAAACGGAAGACTCTCGGGGACTGGATCTCTGTGGCATAACGCAGCTTGAACTCAGGACCGGTCCACTGATTCTCTTCCGTGGCAAGTCCGCTGTTGAGAATATTGAATCCGTCGAGGAGAAACCTCAGTTTTGATTTTCCGATACGGATGGCTTTCTCTATGCGGAGATCGAGCGTGAGATTGAATTCATAGCGCACAGCCCCTCGTGAATGGGCTTGTATGTAATAGGGCCCTTGGTTCATGTTTTCTACGATGATCTTCCGCGAGAACGGTTGACCGTCGTAATACTTGATGACACAGCCAAAATTGATATCAAAAGGGGCCAAGTAATTAAGTCCGATCCTGACTGTGTATGCTCTGTCGAAACGCAGTCTTCCTTTGGTGTTGATCAGTGTGTTCGGATTATCGAAGAGGGTTCCTAAAACACCGTCATCGTTTTCCCATTCTGTATTCCCTGGATTGGTTGAGCCCTCCGCCTGTGTAGCGGTCATCGAGAGGAAAAAAGCGAATGTGGACCCAAATCTTTTGATTAGATTCAAGTCAACGCCAAAGTAGTGGGAAACCCGAGGATCATCTGTATGATTCGTGAGGAGAAAAAAGTCTTGTCCAAGAGTGTCATTCCACTGATCATAGACTGTAAAAATTTGATCATCATCAGTTTTGGGAATGGAATCGTCGCCAAGATCCAGGATGTACCGTGAGTCATAAGCCGAAAAAGGAACTCCAGTGTTCAAGGTTTTCACCAGGTTCCTTGTGCCCCGATAAAATCCGCCAAGCGCAAAATACCAATCGGAGCCGAATGCAGAATTAAAAACGATGGCATATTCATCCGTGTAGGGCCTTTTAAGGGCTGGATCAATGCTGGAGTAGAGCGGGCCTTCACGCCTGAGAAGCTTTCCTGTCTCATCCTCCTGAAATCGATTGTTTTCATTTCTGTCGTTCCAGGCATAAACAAGGCCTCCGAGTGCACCGGGATTGCCATAGGTGAGATAACTGAGGGGCAGTCGAAAATAGTACCGGGCGAATGACAGTTTCAGAGCGGATTGTTTCGAAGGGGATAGAGGAATGATGATCCCGATGCGTGGGGACACTGAAAACCACTGAACTCTGCTATCTTTTGCGGGTGCATTTTGTAAAGAAGGCTCCGAACCACCTCCCGGAATCCATCCTTTGCTGAAGTCGAAGTTCAGTCCGAAATACAAAGAGAGTAGACTGGAAAATGTCAGGGTGTCCTGGACGTACAAATTGAATTGGAAGGAGGCTTCATCGTGTTCGACGGGAGTGCTGTACTTAACGACCTCAAGGGGATCTCCATTATAGAAATGAAGGTGTCGATTCTCTTGGATGTTCTTTTGCGAAAAAGATTGGGATTTTTGCACTTGCAGGCCGTATTGAAGCCTGTGGTCCCCAAAAAGTAGGTTACTAAACACCGAATCTCCTCGGAGGAGAAAGGCAAAGGTCTTTCGTGTGTCCTTGTAGGTTAGGGGAGCGGGGCCGCTCGGTATCCTCTGGAAAATTTCGAGGCCGTGGGGACCGACGACGTCATCTTGAAGGTCGGACTGAACATGTCCATATGCGTAATTGAGCCCGACTTTAAAAAAGTGCTTATTCTGAATCCATGCGGTCCAGATCGCCTGAAAGACATCATATGTGTCCTTACGATTGGATGTCGCTGAAAAAGGAATCGCTCTATCCGCTCCGTAGGATGCATAGGAGATCTTCTGGCCCGTCCAGAGCACACGAAGATAACTCTGGGAAAAGTTGTACCGCAGGCTTATCAGACCCGAGAGCAGCGATGACTTATCCATTTCATCGAATTCGGCCATATCACGGGAGATGTCGTTGGCCGTCACTGAAGCAAAAAAGGACAGTTTGTTCTTGACCAACGGACCGGATATATGAAAATTCCCATCCATTAGATAATCGAAGGTGTGGGCTTCATATATACCTTCTTCTTCCAGTTCTGGGGTGATGTTTGAGGCCTGTAAAGATCGCTGCGTATAGAATGCGGAGATTCCTCCATGGTAGGTTGATTGCTCCGTTTGAGTGATCAGATTGAATTGACCTCCAGGTGTGAGGATGTAAGGAGGAAAACTTGCATTGTATAACTGTGTGTATCCCAGCGCGTAGTAGTCAGGATAAAACAGCGGCATCCCTGTCCAATATGGATCGGTTATGTCAAACCCGTTTAAATAATAGGAGGTCTGTGTCCAAGATCCCCCGCCTCTGGCGCTAAAAACCGCGGGAATGTTATTCCACAAGCCTCCCACATCGATGCGATTGCTCGTGGCCGAGAGGTCTTGGTTTTCCATGAGCGCCCAGACATTGTGAGCTGAGGGGAGAGCATGCAGGTTGATCTTGTCGAGGATAGTCTGCTGGAGGCATTGGTTAAAATCCGTTCGTATCACATCCGAAAATGACCTGTCTGTGCTGTCTTCTCTGCAGAGGACAGCTTTTATGAACAACGATTGAGAGGGGAGGACATACACATTCGATCGGACGGTGGAGTGATATCCCTGTGTTTCGAATCGGATGGTGTAGTGCCCGGGGGGAAGTCCTGCCATATGGAAAGCTCCGGAGTGGTCGCTGGTGAGGATTTTTTCAAAATTTAAGTCTGCTCCTGAGATTTGGATTGTGACATCGGCAAGAGGGATCTGGTCCGGAGTTATGGTCCTTCCCTGAATGTACCCAAAGTCTTCTGCGTACACCACAAGTCCGAGCAGGACTGCGGAGATGAATAGAGTCAGAGGAAAATAAAGTTTGCGTAAGAGTAAAATTTTCAGCGAGATCTCCTCCTAATCATTCGACACATATTTTTTACTTTTCGCTTCCAAGTGTCAACCACAAAGACCAAGTTGCAGCCTCTCCAAACATGAAATGTGTTGTTTTCTTCATGGGTGAGAAAATGTATAATACCCGCATAATTTATTAGGGAAAAACAATGAAAGAAAAATATGATATTGCTGTGGTCGGAGGAGGCCCGGGTGGATATGTTGCTGCTCTTAGAGGGGCACAGCTCAAGAAAAGTGTCGTGCTGATCGAGAAAGAGAGGATCGGCGGAACATGCATGAACTGGGGATGCATCCCGACAAAATACCTGCTCCAACAAACAAAGATCTACAAAGACGCGAGAGACAACGCGAACATCGATGGGCCTCTCGATGTTTTGTCTTGTAATTGGCAGCGCCTTCAGGAGGAGAAGAAAGAGATCGTTCAAAGGCTCGTGAAAGGGATAGAGTTTTTACTGAAACAGAATGGTGTGACTGTTCTCAAAGGAGAGGCATCTCTAAAAAAGAAAAAGGAAATCTGGATCCATACAGGAGTCAGCGATAGCCAGGTTAAGGCGGATAAGATCGTTCTCGCGACTGGAAGTCGCCCCAAAGAGCTCCCGTTTTTGCCATTCAACGGGACTGAAGTGATCGACAGCAAGCAAGCTCTCAGCTTGGAGACGCTCCCTAAAAAGATACTGATCATCGGTGCCGGTGCTATTGGTCTTGAGCTGGGGACGATCTTCCAACGCTTGGGGACTGAGGTAGTTGTCCTCGAGATCATGCCCACTATTCTTCCGGGAATCGATGTCCAGATAGCCCGGCGGCTTCAAAGGATCCTTAAGAAACAAGGCATGGAAATCTACACTGAGATGAAAATTGAAGATAGTGATGTCCGGAAAGGACATGTTATGTTACGGGGGACATGTTTGAAGAATAAAAGACCCTTTACTTATGAGGGAGAAATGGTTCTCTGTGCAACGGGGAGGGCACCCCAGACAGAGTTCTTTGTTGGAGCAGAAGATTCTGTTGCAACGGATGATGCAGGTTTCGTGCGGGTCAATAACTTTCTTGAGACAGGGGTTCCGGGAGTTTACGCCATTGGCGACCTTATCGGGGGAAAGCTTCTTGCGCATAAGGCCTCGCATGAAGGCATCATGGCTGTGGAGAACGCATTGGGAGCACAAAAAATATTGGATGCCAATGCACTTCCCTCAGCTGTTTTTACGGATCCGGAGTTTTCTTGCGTCGGGCTCACAGAAGAACAGGCGAAAGAGCAGGGGATAAAGCCCCAGGTTGGGACCTTTACACTTCAAGCTTCAGGAAGAGCCATGACGATGGGAAAACCGGAAGGTTCTGTAAAAGTTGTTGCCAATGCGAAAGACAGAATCATCGGGGCACAGATCCTTGCGCCCAGGGCGAGTGAACTCATCCCGGAATTGACCCTCGCCGTGAAGAAAGGTCTCTCTCTCAAGGATGTGGCCTCGACCATCCATATTCACCCCACTCTGTCCGAAGCTATCATGGAATCGGCCATGCATGCTCATGGAGAGGCGATCCATATACTCAACACTTAATTCTTGAAT
>WTAW01000409.1 GCA_013139435.1 Candidatus Aminicenantota bacterium
TTTCTAGCAAAGGACACATGGCTCAACAAACAAGTCGCGATCAAGGTTCCCCACAAACAATCTATAGAGCTATTTAAGCTTTTAAAGGAATCTCGGTTACAGGCAGCGCTGAATCATCCCAACATTGTCCGGATGATCGCTGCAGAGAAAGAGAAGAGGATATTCTTTATGGTCATGGAGTATGTTAAGGGAGAAACACTCGAAGAAGTTTTAGAGAGAGAAAAAGTACTGGATTATCTGAAGGCCATCGAATATATCCTCCAGATAGCCAGTGCTGTAGACCATGCACACAAGAACAAGATCGTCCACAGAGACCTGCGACCTTCCAACATCATTATTTCAGAAGAAGACATACTCAAGATCACCGATTTTGGGACTTCTGCATGGCTGAACAATATCCCGTATGCCTCTACCAGGATCGGGTCGCCTCCCTACATGGCCCCAGAGCAGTTCATGGGTAAATCGACATTCCGCTCCGATATCTATTCTATAGGATGCATCTTTTATGAACTCCTCCTTGGTCGGCCGCCCATTCTGGACCCGGACCCCTTCAAAATTCTTGAGTTGGCAAAAGAAGGAAAGATCACTCCCCCACGATTGAAGAATAACCGCATACCAAAAGAGATCGATGAGATTATCATGAAATGTCTCTCCACCCATCTAGAAAACAGATACCAGAAGGCCTCAGAGATCATCAGGGACATTACTAAATTCAAAGGCAAAGACCCCAAAAAAGTGGAGATCGATGATATCTGGGGTAGAATCAAGGCGAGAGAAAGAAAACAGAGTAAGTTGTGCTGGAACTGTCGAAGACCTCTCCATTCCAAATCTGAGAGATGTCCTCACTGCGGAGAACATTCTTAACCTGAACTATTCATAAAAAATGTCGATACTTGGTTCAATAAAAGAAATATCAAATATTTACATTATTCTTTCAGTAAATTATCTTGACAATTCCGTTTCCAATTGCATTTTATTAATAATCGACATTTTTTACCTTTCAGGCGAGCCGATCTCACCGTATAAGCTTCGTTGCAAAGGATTTGCGGTAGATAACTACAGCTGCATCCTTTGCGCCTTGCCTCTACGGCAACCTCGACTCGTGAATAATCCAGGTAAATAGGAGTCTTGAATGAGCCCATTTAATGAAAATGCAAAAATCTGGATGAACGGCCAGTTGATTCCCTGGTCAGAAGCCAACATCCATATTGCGTCTCATGTCATCCACTACGGAAGTTCCATTTTTGAGGGTTTAAGGGCGTACGAAAACTCTCGGGGAACTGCTATTTTTCGTTTGGATACACACACACAGAGGTTGTACAATTCTTGTAAAATGTACAGGATGGAAGTTCCGTACTTCCAAGATGAGTTCAATCAAGCGATCATCAACACGATCAAAGCTAATAATCTAAAATCCTGCTACATCAGGCCGATCGTATACCGAGGTTATGGAACATTGGGTGTGGATCCTTTTCCAAATCCTGTTGATTGCGCCATACTTGTCTGGGAATGGGGAACATACCTCGGGGAAGATGCCTTGGAAAATGGAGTGGATGTTTGTGTCTCGACTTGGCGACGGATGGCACCAGATACTTTTCCTGCTCTGGCAAAATCAGGCGCACACTACATGAATTCCCAGTTGATTAAAATGGAGGCCATGCTCAATGGATATGAAGAGGGAATCGCTCTAAATCCCCAGGGCCACGTCAGCGAAGGCAGTGGAGAGAATATTTTTCTCGTGATTGATGGGTATCTTCTCACTCCCCCTTTGGCATCATCTGTTTTGCCTGGGATCACACGCAACTGCATCAGGCATATCGCAAAGGACTTAAACATCCCGCTTTATGAACAAACTATTCCTCGAGAGATGCTCTATATCGCAGATGAGGTTTTCCTCACAGGCTCTGCTGCAGAGATCACGCCCATACGCTCCATCGATAAGATCACGATCGGCAGTGGCAAAAGAGGTCCGATCACCTCAAAACTTCAAGAAGTATTTTTTGGATATATCAACGCAGAAATAGAAGACAAACATAAATGGTTGACATACATATAACATAGACACCTCGGAATCCCATTTTTCTTTGTAACGCGACTAAATAGAATATCGGTTAAAATAGATAAACGTGTTGTGAGAAAACATTGAATTCAGATATAATGATTAGGCTGCTCAGCGGATTTGACAGCTTTACAAAGACCTGAGCCATGTGATTTTAGAAGACAGGCCCAAGGATATAAGAGAATTCGAGGAATCATGAGCCGACACAAATTCACAAAACAAACGTATAAAGAGGAGGTGGACAATGGACATTGATGAACTTTTAAAGATTGCCATTGAAAGCGATGCTTCTGACCTTCACCTGAAGGCTGGGAATTATCCGATTCTGAGGATTCATGGGAATCTCAGCCCCATGACAAGCTTCCCGAGGTTATCTCCTGAAAACACCCGGGAATTGGCTGACCAAGTCACGAATGATTTTCAGAAAGAGAGGCTGAAAGAAGATTTGGACGTGGACCTGGCTTACAGCCTCGCAGGATTCGGCCGATTCCGCGGAAGCATCTTTCAGCAGAGGGGGAGTTACGGAATCGTCTTGAGGATCATTCCACTCGAAGTTATGACGATTCGAGATCTTCTGCTTCCGGAAGTTCTGGAAAAGATCTCATTGGAGCAAAGAGGTCTTGTTTTGGTCACTGGGACAACGGGAACAGGAAAGACAACCACCTTGGCTGCGATGATCGACCACATCAATGAAAACCGCATGGAAAACATCATCACCATCGAAGACCCGATCGAGTATCTCCACCGGGATAAAAACAGCACGATCAGCCAAAGAGAAGTGGGTGTAGATGTCCTGACATTCTCAAGAGGTCTGAGAGCATCACTCCGTGAGGACCCCGATATCATCCTGGTCGGAGAGATGAGGGATTTGGAAACCATCGAAACAGGACTTCTGGCTGCAGAAACAGGACACCTCGTATTGAGTACCGTACACACATTGGATGCTCCAGAGACGATCAACAGGATTATTGCCGTATTCCCTCCACATCAGCAAAGGCAGATCAGAATTCAGCTGGCGAGCATACTGAGGGCCATCATCTCCATGCGGCTCATCCCTAAGAAGGACGGGAGCGGTCGAGTCCCTGCAGTCGAAGTGATGATCAACACACCCTACATCCAAGAGTGCATCAATGACAGAGAGAAGACCGTGCTGATTAGGGATGCTATCTCATCTGGCGTTTCTCAGTATAGTATGCAAACTTTTGACCAATCCATCTATCAACTCTACAAAGAAGGATACATCTCCTATGAACAGGGTTTGAGGTACTCCTCCAGTCCTGATAACTTCAAACTCAGAGTGATGGGAATCCGATCGACCCTGGACGTAGCCATGGAAGACATGGAAAAAGAGATGAGTGAGATAGATAGAGGGGTGAAAAAAGAACCAGCTGAGTCGGAGACTGAAGAAGAACATTAAATGAAATCCCAGCAGATCAGGGAGGAGTTCCTAGATTTTTTCGCTGACAAAGATCACAAGGTCATAAGAAGTTCCCCCCTTCTTCCTCAAGATGATCCTACAATTCTGTTCACCAATGCTGGGATGAACCAATTCAAGAATGTGTTCCTTGGATTGGAAAAACGGAGTTATAAAAGGGCTGCCTCTGTTCAAAAGTGTATGCGTGTGAGCGGAAAACACAATGACTTGGAACAGGTTGGAAAAACCAACAAACATCACACATTCTTTGAAATGCTGGGGAACTTTTCATTCGGAGATTATTTCAAGAAAGATGCGATCGACTATGCTTGGGAACTCGTCACCGAAATCTATAAGATGCCCAAAGATAGGCTCTATGTGACGATCTACCTTGACGATGATGACGCTTATGAGTTGTGGCACAAAAGAATCGGAGTGCCCGCTGACCGGATCTTCCGATTCGGGAAAAAAGATAATTATTGGGCCATGGGAGAGACCGGTCCCTGTGGCCCCTGTTCTGAAATCCATTATGACTTAGGAGAGATCATGGAGGAGGGGAATCCTCACGATCTTATAGAAAGCGGGAGTGATCGTTTTCTTGAACTCTGGAATTTGGTTTTTATGCAGTTCGATCAGGATGATACTGGGAAACTCAACCCGCTGCCTTCTCCCTCCATCGATACGGGTATGGGATTAGAGAGAGTGGCCACCGTGCTTCAAGGTCAGACTAATAATTATGACACTGATCTCTTCCGTCCGCTGATTGAAGCCATCTGTAATTTTGCTGGAAGAGAAGCTCCCTCAGGAGATGAGGGAGATGTCGCTGCTCGAGTCATCGCAGATCATGTGCGCGCCGTATCTTTCTTGATCGGAGACGGCATAATGCCCTCAAATGACGGCCGAGGCTATGTGCTCCGTCGGCTTATCCGAAGAGCGTTCCGGTACGGAACTTCTCTCGGATTGGAAGAGCCATTCCTCTACAAACTCGTCAGTGATGTGGCAGATAGCATGAAAGATGCTTATCCAGAACTACTCTCTTCCGTGGAATACATTTCGAAAGTCTGCCTATCTGAAGAGAATCGATTCGCGATGACTCTTTCCTCAGGGCTCAAAACTTTTAACCAGTACATCGAAGAGCTCAGAGAAACTGGAAAGAACATCCTCACGGGAGATAAACTCTTCAAGCTGTACGACACTTTTGGATTTCCCATCGATCTATCCGAAGAATTGGCGCTTGAACAAAAAGTCGCAGTCGACCGCGAAGGCTTTGCCAAAGAGCTAGAGGAGCAGCGTCATCGGGCACGATTGTCCTGGAAAGGCGACGCCATAGACAAAGATCGGAAGGTCTACGAGTCGATCAAGGATGTTTCTGTTGAATTCGTCGGGTATGATCATATGAAAAACTTCGATGTCGAGGTCCTGGCCATTTTAAAGAACGGGAAGCTCACTCAGGAAATAAAGGATGGAGAGTCAGGAGAAGTCGTTCTCGATCAAACACCCTTTTATGCTGAAGCTGGTGGACAGGTGGGAGATACCGGAACCTTGATAAATACACACTTTTCCGCCCTTGTGAAAACAACGTATCACCCTATCCCAGATATTATCACGCACAAGATCCAAATGCTCTCAGGTGTATTGAGAGTCGGTGACACTCTCGAGGCCTCTGTCGATTTGTCCACACGAAACAATATTCGAAAGAATCATACGGCCACGCATCTTCTCCACGCTTCGCTGAGACAGATCTTGGGAGATCACATCAAACAGGCTGGGTCTCTTGTGTCCTCCCATCGTTTGAGATTCGATTTTACCCATTTTGCAGCTTTGTCGAACCCTGAAATCCGGCAGATCGAGTATCGCGTAAATGAAAAAATAAGAGAAAACATCGATGTGGACACAGCTATCGTCTCTCTTGATGAGGGGATCAGCGCGGGAGCGACCGCCATTTTTGAGGAAAAGTATGGCGAAAAAGTGAGGATGATCACGATCGATAATTTCAGCAAGGAACTCTGTGGGGGCATTCATGTGGCAAACACGGGTGAGATCGGCATGTTCAAGATTGTTTCTGAATCCAGTGTTGCAGCGGGCATGCGCAGGATTGAAGCACTCACGGGTGAGGAAGCGCTTAAAGATTACCAGGAAACAGATGAGCTCCTCTCTGATATTCAGCAATCTGTAAACTCTCCCAGAAAAGACATTCTTCATTCGTTAGACCGATTGAAAGAATCCTTGAAAGAGAAAGAAAAAGAGACTCGCACCCTCCGACTAAAACTGGCAAATGCGAAATACCATAAAAAAGAAGATCCTGTCGAGGAAGTTAAAGGTATCCGCGTTATGATACAGCGGGTGGAAGAATTGAACACTGGGGAACTCAGAGGATTGGCCGATTCACTCAAACAGAAGATCGGTTCTGGAGTGATCATTTTAGGAGGAAAGACCGGAGAAAAGGTTTTTCTCGTCTCAGCCGTGACCAGAGACCTCGTGGACCGCATTAGCGCTGTGGATATCATCAAAAAAATCGCTCCCTTCGTCGGCGGCGGAGGAGGAGGCCGCCCTGATTTTGCACAGGCTGGAGGACCCAAAGTGGACCAGCTGGAATTCGCTCTAAAAAGAAGCATAAAAATTCTTGAAGAACTCCTTCCGTAAAATCAACGGCTTAACCGTTCGCCAAAAATGAATAATCACAAAAAATCACCCTTAAAGGGGATTGAATTTGTTTTTAAAGTTTGCCATCATATGGGTAGCTGGATACTCAATAAAAGAAATCGATTTGATGGATAGTTTCGTAAAAAAAATTGCCTGTTTCGGTTTAATCATTTTATGTGTGGGTCCTCTTTTGAGAGCCGGGCTCTACAACAATCCTCAGCTGAAGGCAGAATACGATGAATTGATCCGGAGAATCGCGCAGAAATACAGAGTGGAGCACACGCTTATCCATTCGATCATACGCGCTGAATCCAATTACGACCGTTTTGCTGTCTCTTCTAAGGGTGCGCTAGGGTTGATGCAATTGATGCCAGCAACAGCCATCCAGTATGGTGTCAAAAACGTCTTTGATCCTTCAGAGAACATCGAAGGGGGAGTCAAATACCTCAAAGACCTTATCAAGCTTTACAATGGAAAAACGAAGCTAGTTCTCGCCGCTTACAATGCAGGACAAGAAGCCGTGAAGAAATACAACGGTATCCCTCCATATCGTGAAACAAGGAACTACATTTCCAAAATCATGAATCGATTTGGCTACAACAAAGATTATATCAAAGGAAAAACCGTCATCTATAAATTCTATGACAAAGACGGTAAACTTTGGATGACAGACGATAGGGCCTTCTATCTAAAGCATAAAAATAACTCGCCTTCTGAAGATTCATAGAGAATCAGAGGTATCCTTTGACAAGGATGCGCTTATGGACGATGTCATAGGTTGC
>WTAW01000171.1 GCA_013139435.1 Candidatus Aminicenantota bacterium
AACTCTTTCATACGTTAAGCGACATATCCAAAGTCATAATTTATACTCCGAGGAAAAAAATGGAACATGAAATTTTACTGGGTGGTGAAGCTGTTGCCCTGGGCGCTATCCATGCGGGCCTTTCCGGGGGATATTCCTATCCGGGGACACCTGCCTCTGAGATCATGGAGTACTTGATCAGAGCCTCAGACGGAGGGAAAAACTACGTTGCCTCATGGTCGGTCAATGAAAAGGTCGCTTTCGAGGAAGCCCTCGGCGTGTCTTACGCGGGCAAGCGGGCTCTCGTCTCCATGAAACATGTGGGACTCAATGTTGCCGCCGATCCCTTTATGAATGCGGCCATCACTGGAGCCAACGGAGGCCTTGTGGTCGTCGTAGCCGATGACCCTGGCATGCACAGCTCCCAGAATGAGCAGGACAGCCGCTTCTACGCCCAATTCGGACAGATCTTCTGTTTTGAGCCTTCGAACCATCAGGAGGCCTATGATATGACCAGAGAAGCATTCGATGTGTCTGAGAATATGGGTCTCCCTGTGATGATCAGGATGGTCACACGCCTCGCCCACAGTCGATCCCGTGTTCAGCCCAGCCCCCCAAAAGCACAGAATCCGATCCGATACGGGGAAAGCAAAGACTGGACTCTTCTCCCTGTAAACGCCCGCAGGCGTTTCAAGCTGCTTACAGAAAAGCAAAAAGAGCTCGTTCAGGCATCGGACGCCTCAGAGTTCAATTCACTTCGTTTCAACACAAAAAACACCAAGCTCGGCATCATCGCATCGGGTGTGGCGTATAACTATGTGCTTGAAAATTTTCAAGAGGGTACCGAACCACCCTCTCTTCTGAAAGTAACGACCTATCCGCTCCCTGAAGGGCTTTTTGCCGAACTTGTGGACCACGTGGAGACGATCTTGGTCGTGGAAGAAGGGTATCCATTTATCGAGCGAAACCTCAACGGCATGTTTGGACTGTGTGAAACAAAAGTCCATGGAAAGCTGAGCGGACATCTCCCAATAACAGGGGAGCTCTCACCGGAAGTGGTGCGTCAAGGGTTGGGAATCGAGCCTCTTGAACAGAAAGACATCAGCGATTTTCCCATGGCGGGAAGGCCTCCTCAGCTCTGCCAGGGTTGCGGACATCGAGATGCTTACGATGCTCTAAACAAAGCACTGGAATCTTACCCCCAGTCAAATGTCTTCAGCGACATCGGGTGTTACACACTCGGTGCTCTTCCCCCTTACAATGCCATACAGAGCTGTGTCTGCATGGGTGCCAGTGTCAGTATGGCTAAGGGGGGAGCGGAAGCGGGTGTGTATCCCGCTGTGGCAGTCATCGGCGACTCGACTTTTGCTCATTCTGGGATCACTCCACTCCTTGATGCGGCAGCGGTGAATACAAATATGACGGTCATGATCTTCGATAATGCCATAGTCGCGATGACCGGAGGGCAGCCCACCTATACATCCGGTGAGAAACTGATCCGCATCATCGAGGGATTGGGTGTCAGCAAAGACCATATTCATACCATCATTCCCCTTCCCAAGAACCTGGAAACCAATGTCCGAGTCATCAAAGAGGAGCTTGAATATAAAGGATTATCAGTGATTATCGCTGCTCGAGAATGTGTCCAACACGCTCGAAAAAAGAGAGGGAGCTAAAGCCATGAAACAGGATATCATTCTTGCCGGAGTGGGAGGACAGGGGATTCTGTCCATTGCCTATGTCATCGACAACGCGGCCTTGAAGCAAGGTTTGAGCTTCAAGCAGGCCGAAGTGCACGGGATGGCGCAAAGGGGCGGTGCTGTGCAATCACATCTGCGTCTCTCGAATGACCCCATATTCAGCGATCTTATCCCCAAAGGAGGGGCTGATATGATCCTGAGTGTAGAGCCCCTTGAATCCATCCGCTATTTTGATTATCTGGCTCCGGATGGGATCGTTGTCACGAGCAGCTCTCCTTTTGTGAATATTCCGAACTACCCGGAGCTCGACGAGGTTCTTTCCAAAGTACAGAGTGTTTCCAAGAATATCATCGTCGATTCGGCAAAACTGGCGCAGGAAGCAGGATTTGCGAGAGCGCAGAACATGGTCATACTGGGCGCGGCTTCGGCCCATCTTATCCTCCAGGAGGAGAATCTGAAGAAGTTCATCCGTGAGCTCTTTCAAGCTCGTGGAGACAAGGTCGTAGATATCAACATCAGAGCATTCGACCTCGGACGCGACTCCGCCGCCGGTTAGTGAAAAAAGGGAAAATAGGGGACTGTCACCTTTTTCCAGGGGTAAACAATAAAGGGGACTGTCACCTTTTTGTGAAAGGACCACAGTGTGGATTTGACTTATCGAATTCACTTTGAAGATGTAGGGTCCACTCCCCGAGTGGACCGATAAAGATGTAGAGGAGAAATAAAGATGAAGATCGATTTTAATCGGATAAATGACATCTTTCGCTCTGCAGAAAAGGAGGGCCGGAATTTCCTCCTGGAGCACGAGGTCTACAAAATCCTTGATGTTGCAGGGATAAAGACGCCCCAGTGTGTTTTTGTGCGAAAGGGAGAGCAAATAAAACCGGAGGATCTTCAAATGTTCGATGGAGAATCCCTCGTCCTGAAGATCATCGCCCCCATTATCGTGCACAAGACGGATGTGGCCGGGATCCAGTTTGTCAAGAACAATGCCGAAGAAGTCACACAGGCTTGTGAGACGATGCTGAAAACTGTGCCCCTCAAGTTTCATGAATGGATCAAAAATTTCCATCAATCCGATAAAAAAAAGTCCTGGTCGCTCCAGGAGATTGAACAGCAAATTCTAGGATTCCTGGTGTGTGAAAAAGTCGAGTATGACAAGACCGGTTTCGGGACCGAACTCCTGATGGGGCTAAGGAATTCCCGAGACTTCGGGCCCGTCGCCACAATGGGTGTGGGCGGCGTGGAGATCGAGTATCTGAGTGAGAGGATTAAAGAGGGGAAAGCCGTTTCCATAGGATCTCCACATATCCTCTACAAAGAAGATGTCCACCGCATCCTCGAACCTCTTGCCATTTATGACAAACTCGTCGGGAATGTGCGGGGGAGTGAAGCTCTGATATCCGAAGACGAATTGGTGGAAACTTACTACCGGTTCCTCAAACTGGGTGCGTATTTCTCACCTTACAAGCTGGATCATCCCTTTGTGATCGAAGAAGCCGAAGTCAATCCGTTCGTTGTCCAAGATCGGAAGTTGATCGCCCTGGATGGCATGTGCCGGTTTTCGAGGAACCAGGCTGTGCCTCGTACACAGCGCTACGAGAACCTGAAATTCCTATTGAAGCCGAAGACCATAGGGATCATCGGCGTTTCAGAAAAGTTGAACGTGGGACATATCATTTTGAACAACATTCTCAAAGGAGGGTTTTCCAATTGGAATGTACATGTGGTCAAGCCTGACACCGAAGAGATCGAAGGGTGCCTTTGTGTCCCAACAATCGCCGACCTTCCCAAGCCGATCGACCTGTTTGTTATTGCTGTTTCCGCGGATCAGACATATGACGTTATCAAGGAGCTTATCGCGCACGAAAAAGCTCGGTCGGCGATCATCATTGCCGGTGGCATCGGCGAAAAGAAAGGGACAAAAGATTTGGAGGAAGAGATCAAAAAGCTCCTCAAGAAGGGTATCCGGGAGAAAAAACTCACTCCGGTCGTAAACGGGGGCAATTGTCTGGGTATCTACTCCAAACCGGGCAAGTACGACACAACATTCGTGCCCGATTACATACTGCCACGAACGACGGGCCGAAAGACCAACCTCGTTTACCTGAGCCAGAGCGGAGCGTTCATGATCTCACGGATGAGCAAGCTTCCGAATATCGAGCCACTCTACGCCGTATCGATTGGCAATCAGATCGACCTCACAGTGTCCGACTATC
>WTAW01000135.1 GCA_013139435.1 Candidatus Aminicenantota bacterium
GATGACCGGCGCATGTTCCAATTCGGAATTGTCGATAAGGAGGTTGACTTTGTATTCTGAGAATGGGTCTTGTCGGAATATCTGCGGCTCTTTCTCCTGTTTTTGTGTTCCTTTAAATATATTGATCTGTTTGGTTAGTGTCGCCTCGGCATCATCGAGATAGTCCGAAATGACATCATATTTGAAGCTGTTTCTTATCCCCAAAATGGCTCCCTTGATTATGGGAATGATCGATTCTTGATCCCACTCCTTGAGCAACCGGTGTGTTTCTTCTTCTGTTTCTTTCATCTGCTTGAAAACTTCCTCTAGCTTTCCCGTCAATTTCTCGTATTTTTCCTTGAGTTCTTCCAGTTCCTCTTTGGAAAATTTTTTCTCTCTCACCAGATTTTCAAGCTGGGGGAACGGTGTGGGTTTTCCCTCTATCACGGGGATGAGATCAGGCTTGACATAAAGCCCCATCTGGACCTGAATGACTGAGAATCCTTCTTTGGCGACTTCTTCCTCGAATGTTTTGAGGATATCTTTCTGCTTCTTCTGCTGAACTTCGATGATGCTGTCCCGCTTTTCCGAATAATAGGAACTTTTTAGGAGTTCAGGAATATTTGTTTTCAGCATCTCGATCAGATGTTCCATGGCGTCTTGAAATAGCCTGCCTTTTCCTGAGGGAAGAGTTATCAAGGTTGGTTCATCGGGGACCTTAAAGTTATTCACAAACAGGATATCGTCAGGAGTTTTATCCTCTTTCTCCAATTTTTCGAGGAGCTGTTTGATGGTTGTGGTTCGTCCAGTTCCTACCAATCCGGTGATGAAGATGTTGTAGCCAAGGCTTTTGACATCAAGGCCTGTTTGAATGGAACGGATGGCTCTATCCTGCCCGATGATCCCTTCGCAAGACTTACATTCCTCACTGCTAGCGAAGGGGATTTTATCCGGGTCCAGTCTCCACGCTAACTTTTCCGGGGGTAATTCTTTAAACGATGTTATTTTTTTCACTTGATCTATCTCCTTACACTTCCATTGTGTCTTTCAAGGTATTCAAATTTTTAGCACATATTCTCCTTAAACACAACTTCTCAGTCTTCATCCAACATGGATATGTGATGTAAAATGTTAGTGCAAAATCATAAGTTATCTGATAAAATAGACAAAATTCAGGAGGGCTTTGGCGTGAATACTATTCGTATAGAAAAGGTCACTACAAAAAAGGATCTTAAGGCATTCATTAAGTTCCCTTGGGAAGTCTACAAGGGTGATCCCCATTGGGTTCCCCCTCTGATCATGGATGTGAAAGAAAAACTCGATAAAAAGAAGAATCCCTTTTTCGAACATTCTGAAATGGAGTTATTCTTAGCCTACAAAGATGGAAAGATCACGGGAAGGATCGCTGCTATAATCGATGATAATCACAATGAATTTCATGAGGAGAAGGTGGTCTTTTTCGGCATGTATGAATGCTTTGATGACCTTGAAACAACTCAGGCCCTGCTGGATAAGGTCGCTGCATGGGGGTTGGGAAGGGGTATGGATACGCTCCGGGGCCCCATGAACCTGTCCATGAATGATGAGTGTGCTTTCCTGCTTGAAGGCTTTGACTCCCCTCCGATGATTATGATGACCTACAATCCCCGCTATTATTTAGACTTGATGGAGCAGTCTGGATTGGTAAAGGCCAAGGACCTGTATGCCTTTTATATGGATGCAACGGAGGCCATGGTAAAAAAGATCCAGGGCATCGTGAACAAGATCAAGAAAAAAACCAATGTAACTTTAAGGTCAATGAACATGAAGAAGATCGATGAGGAAGTCGAGAAGATCAAGTACGTCTATAATAATGGCTGGGAGAGAAATTGGGGTTTCGTCCCGTGGACAGAGAATGAGATGGACCACATGGCCAAGAAACTCAAGAGCTTCTCCGATCCCGATATCATAATCATCGCTGAAGAGAAAGGAAAGCCTGTGGGATTTGCTTTTGCTCTACCGAATTACAATGAAGTGCTCATAAAACTGAACGGGAGACTCACGCCTATCGCTATGCTTAAGTTTTTAGTATACCGAAGGAAGATCGAGAGTTGTCGAGCCATTGTGTTCGGAATCCTCGAAGAGTACAGGCAGACAGGATTGAGCTATCTGCTGTATGATGAGTTTGAAAAAAACGTTAGAAGAAAAGGATATAAATGGGGGGAGACTTCCTGGCAGCTCGAGGATAACGATGCCATCAATCGCTTTGTCCAGTCGATCGGAGGAGAGGTTTACAAGAAATATCGCATTTTTGAGAAGAGTATTTCGTAATTGGGGAGGGCATGTGGGCTATAAAAATTTGCTGACTCGGAAACAGGATGGCGTGGGCTGGATCATCATCAATCGGCCGGATAAATTGAATGCCCTGAATTCCGAGACCATCAAAGAACTGTATGAAGCGTTCCTTTCGTTACAGGAAAGTCCTGATGTGCGGGCGATCATCCTGACAGGTTCTGGAGAGAAGGCCTTCATTGCCGGTGCTGATATCGGCGAATTGGCTCAACTCGAATTCTCTTCAGGGAAAGACTATGTTTTGGAAGGGCAGGAACTGTCCAAGTTGATAGAAAACTTGAGAAAGCCAGTCATTGCAGCCATAAATGGGTTTGCACTGGGGGGTGGTACGGAAATGGCCTTGGCCTGTCATGTTCGTATTGCATCGGATAACGCCAAAATGGGTCAGCCTGAGGTAAAGTTAGGTCTCATTCCTGGCTTTGGCGGAACACAGAGGTTGGCGAGACTTGTCGGAAAGGGGATAGCCATGGAACTTATCCTTACGGGCAGGATCATCGATGCCCAAGAGGCTTTCCGGATCGGATTGGTTAACAGAGTCGTACCCCAAAGTGAGTTGATTCCCCATTGTGAGGCATTAGCGAAAGAAATGATCGCCAATGCGCCTCTGGCGCTCGAGTATGCGATCAAAGCCATAAATATCGGATTAGACAAGACCTTGGGAGAAGGGCTTTTGAACGAAGCAGAGTTGTTCGCCAAGTGCTGCGAAACAGAGGACAGCAAAGAGGGGACCAAAGCCTTCTTGGAGAAAAAGAAAGCAGACTTTCAAGGTAAATAAAGGGAGAACGAAATGGATATTTACCAGGGAAAACTTCAAGCCAAAGGCTTGAAGATCGGCATTATACTGAGCCGGTTCAACCAATTCATATCGGAAAGACTGCTCGAAGGAGCGATGGATGCCCTCTATAAACTGGGAGCCGAAGACAAGGACATATCGTTATACAAAGTCCCTGGTTCTTTTGAAATTCCCGTTGTCACTAAGAAGCTGGCTTTGGCGAAGAAAGTGGATGGGATCATTTGTTTGGGTACACTCATCAGGGGCGACACACCCCATTTTGACTTCTTGAGCGCCGAGGTCACGAAAGGTCTGGCACAAATAAGCATGGACGATGGGGTTCCGATCTCATTTGGTGTCTTGATGGTCGATACCATTGAACAGGGGATCGAGCGTGCGGGGACCAAAGCGGGGAACAAGGGTTATGATTCTGCCTTTTCCCTGATCGAGACCTTGAATCTTTTAAAGGATGCAGGCCTTTAAATCCAAATAGCCTTTTGTATGGGAAAGCGAAGAAAGGCCCGGGAAAGTACCCTCCAGATTCTTTTCCAGCTTGAATTCAACGATTCTGATGCTGAGAAAGCGTTCCGACTATACTGGAAGGACAAAAAGGCCACAAAGGAAGTTAAAGATTACTGCAAGTGGCTCATTAAGGGGGTAATCTCCCATCGAGAAAGTATCGATAGGAGTATTCAATCTGTTTCTGAGCGCTGGCGACTCTCGCGAATGCCAGTCGTGGACCGCAATATCCTTCGTATGGCGGTTTTTGAGCTTCTATATGAGGAAGATGTCGCGCCTGCAATCGTCATCAACGAAGCGATCGAGATCGCCAAGAAATTCAGCAGCGAGCAGGCCGCAGCATTTATAAACGGTGTTCTGGACACTCTAAGAAAAAATGCCAACGGAATAAAAGAATCGTTAAGGGACAAAGAGAATGACTGAGCCAAAAGAAAAAACACAACCGGATCTGCTTGAGGAACAAGACCTCTCTGAAAAAACTGAACAAGAAGTTGTTCGCAGGGACAAAATGCAAAAGCTAGCCCAAGAAGGGGTTGAGCTTTTTCCTCATAAGGTCGAAAAAACACATGTTGTCTTCGATATCGTCTCTCAGTATGCAGATTTGACCAATGAGGAATTGGAGGCGAAGAAGATTTCCGCTGTAGTTCCGGGAAGGATCCTCTCGATCAGAAAAATGGGCCGGGCAATATTCCTCCACATTGCTGATAGCAGGGCGAAGCTTCAAGTCTATCTCCGTGAGGATAAACTTGGCAAAGAGAAGTTCTCCCAATTTTTTTTACTGGATATCGGAGATATCATTTCTGCCGAGGGGAATTTGTTCAAAACCAGAACGGGCGAGCTGACCATACTCTGCAAATCGTACACTTTTTTGGCCAAATGTCTTCATCCCCTCCCTGAAAAGTGGCACGGTCTTCAGGATGTGGAGCTGCGCTACAGGAAGAAATACCTCGATTTGATCATGAATCCCGAACAGAGAGATGTGTTCAGGTTGCGGAGTGCGATGATCTCTCACATC